>CAYFZR010000037.1:0-20887 GCA_964347835.1 uncultured archaeon | reverse complement strand
CTGAAGCTACCAAATATTTCAATTTTCTAAGTTCCAATTCAGGCTTCTCAAAGGTGATCATACATCTTTCGCTGCAGAAATAATACGTTCTGCCTCTGATCTCCTTCTTGAAGGGAGGACTCTTCTCGTCTACATACATTCCGCAGACAGGATCTATCGCCATTCAATGCACCTCTTAAATTTTAACCATAATTATCATTTATCCAAGAATCTTTCTTTTTTATCCTCTCACTGATTAACATTTACCTTGAATAAGATTTAATTTATTTCGTGGATCTTTTCTATTTCATCTAATATCTCATCAGCAGTAGCATCTTTGCTCAAGACTTTATAACCACTATCAGACTCTAAGACCAAGGCAGGCAACTTCTTTATTCCATATTTTCTCTTGAGATACTTGTATTCCAAAGATTTATACCATCTATAATACTTGTTGTTTCGAAGATACCATTTATGACTTGCCTCACCTGGAATTTTAAGTTCAATGACTTTTCCTCTTCTCTTAGCCCTATCTGAAGTCAATTTGGCTGCTCGCTCCAATTTCCTACTATCCTTTGACTGTTCGATGGTGAAAGTATCTTGAAATGTGTCTGCATCTATGTACTTATCAAATACGTTGAATACAACTATAGGTTTCTTGAAGAGTATCAATTTCATATTTATCATTTCATATTTATCATTTTAAATATCTTTCATATGGTATCTGCATTACGTTTTTAAAAGAGAGAAAATTTTAGTCGAATTAATTATTCGTACAAAATTACTAACCAAACCTTTAAAAAAATATAGGAAATTTTGGTTCGCTGTCCAATGTGCTTACTCTTTTGGAAGGGTTTTAAGATCTTTATCATCTCAAGTTATTTACAACAACTGAAACCCTTCTGACAAGCTTCGAACCATTCTTTTATTCTTTTTCCTTTTACCTCTACCTTAATTCCCTCGTCGGTTTCTGTGCATTTTATCTCACAATCCATTTTTCACACCTTTTTTATTTATTGTACGTCCAATATATCGTATGTCCAATAATTAATATATAAATATATCGGTCATCCAATAGTTGAAACCGTTATTAAGGCTTAGAGATATACCGATCAGTCGCTGCGGTGGCAACCATACTCGAAGGCGTAAAATTTTTAAGATTACTAACAGCCTCTAAGAAAGTATGCCTAAGAACTCTTTCAAATCTCTCGCCCTTATCATATCTTTTATAGCATTAGCATTCATTTCAGGTTGCACAACTACCGAAACCCCTCAAGCAAATCTTATAATAACTGCCGAGCCTGTTAAAGATAAAGTACATGCAGGTGCGCCGGTTGAGGTAAAACTTTCACTCAAAAACAACGGCACGTATCCTATAGGAGACGTTTTCGTCTATATCAATAAATTGAACTCAGTAAAAGAGATCGGAAACTTAAATCCTGGGGAAAAGATTTCTTTAAGCGTTATTGGAAATTCCCCCAGAGAAAAAGGCAATTTCTACATTAATGTAACAGGAACGTTTAAAGATAAATACGGTGAAAGGCATTCCAATACAAGATTTAAAATAGAATCGTGGCTCCCCAGATTAAACGTCACTCACAGAATTTTTAAATCATCTGAAGAAGTTTTGATAAACGTTACGGTTCAAAACTTGGAAAATGTAAGTGTCATAGAACTTTTCGTGAAGATAAACGCGCCAGAAGCTATAGTAACTCCAGATTTTGAGAAGATTTTAAGATTAGATCCAAAGGATACATGCGAATGCGAGGTTAGAACAGACATCAAAGAGATTAAATTTAATGTCAGAGGAGAAGCAGATAATCTTGAAATCATTGTATCCAATAGATATGGTGTCATAATAAACAAAAAAATAATTAATCTAAGTTAGGTAAATTGAAAGTATCATGAATAGAGCTATTAAATAAATCATGCTCGCGGAAGACAATACCGCTGAAAAGCCAAAGGACATTGCAATCATCATTGAAAGAACAGATCCTAACACGGAGGCGCAAGCATTTGCACTCCATGCCCACGGTATTAAAGAAGGATTTATTTCGTTTAATAGACTAATTCCTTTTGGAAAAGGTATGCCCATCAGTAATCCGGGAAGTATCAACACAGATATGGAAGAAAGAAAACGGACAATTATGTTTTCTCCGAGCAAAAAGTAAAAGAAATTGGATAGAAATAAAGTATAAAAAAAGATAACGATGCTGATACCTACTATAATAGGTATTAGATTTCTAATTTCAAGTCTATCCGAAAAATAACTGCCTATTCCAGAAAATAAGAGGAGAGAGAAAACAACGACAGAAAAGGCATATATCGGATGCCCTAAAAACAAGATAAACTTTTGTATCAATGCAATCTCTATAAACATGTATCCTAATCCCAAAGAGATGAAGTAGGCAAGTATTCTCCACTTTCCGTAAATATTTTCTTCCATTCGCCTGAATCTGTACAAAGGTAGAAGAATGAAAAACGTGGATAATGCTAGAGCCTGCAAAAATACTACTGGAACAAGATAGCCTCCTTCTATAAAGGGTTGCCATTTTTCTCCCATACTCCTATAGAGCTGTACGACCTTTTTCCACCTAAAAAAATGGAAGAAAAAGGGCCTATCATCGTTTACTGCAGAGACGTCGAATAGATAATCATCATAGAACCTAGATTTCCCAGATAAGATTTCTTGCACCAGTTCATAGTATATCGGCTCCGGGAATTTATTGTAGATGTTTACCTCCGAAATGTCAACTCCTGGGTAGTATACAATGTCAAATCTTCTTTTTCTGGAGAATTCTTTTAATTCTATAATGTCCTCTCTGTTAAATTCATCTCTCTTCATTAAGAAAGTATAAGTTCCCCAACTCCTAATGATGGCTATGTGATTCTCAGGTTTCGATGCTCCTTTGTTATCCAAGGCTGATATGGCAAGAGATGCGAGACGTATATCTTCTCTGGGAGGTGGAAGGAGCCATCTAGTAATGCTAAGTATTCCATCTTTAGATAGGTGGGTGTAATAATCTTCAAATGCCTCGATCGTAAAAATATAGTTTTCAGAAAGACTGTAAACGCCGGTGGAGGATGCACCCAAGTTATCTGTTAGCGGTATTTCGATTAAGTCGTACTCCTCTCTACTCCTCCTTACAAAACTCCTTCCTTCTTCAACGTGTACATTTACCCTTTCATCTTTGTATAAATCTCCTGCGAATTCATTATATTGATTCTCTACGAGATTAACAACGATAGGATTAATCTCTACAGCGTCTATACGGCTAAAATTGTAGTATATAGCTGTAAGGACGCTCAATCCTCCTGTGGGATTTATGATAAGTACACTTTCTCCCTTACTTAAGTTATTCTTCTTTAATTTATAGGCAAGTGAGGTAGGAAGATAGTCAATAAATTCGATATCGTTTAGATTTTCATTAAAACGGGTGACAGCATTTATTGTATCTCCATCTATGATTATTCCTATTTGTTCGGGAAGGTCTTTCTCATAAATATAGCTTAATCCAGGAGCATGTCTAATTGCCGGACTTTTGACAACATCTACCCTCGAAAAAGAGTTCCAGTGAGTCTCTAAAATCTTAGAATCTGGGTATCTAAGAACTACATTCAAACCTTTGTATGGGGAAATATTTAGATCAAAGAAGGATAGAGGATTAAACAAGAGAAATAAGAGAATAAATAAGAAAATCGAGGTTAGAATGGTATTTTTCCTCGAAAGATTAATACCAAATAAAAACATAGAAAACACACCAATTAGAGATGAAAATATTACTATCCCTGAGCCAAAGTATTTGAAAATGCCTAATACCAACAAAGAGCCTATTCCAGATCCTACTAAGTTAAAGAAGTAAAGTTTAGCAACGTCTTTTGCCATATTCGTAAATACAATAGCTAAACATGTCCCGGAGGCAAAAAATGGGATTCCCAAGATTATATAGTAAATCAGCAAGTATACGATTTGATAAGGATCCCAGGCTATCTTGTAAGGATCAAATAGTATGCGGTTAGTGATTATGAAACTTATAATAATGCTAAATGTAAAGAAGGAAGAGAACAAAAAGAGCATTTTATTTGTGTCTTTTTTTAATAGAGATGGAAAAATAGACAAGAAGGTGCCACTAGCTCCGAATCCAAACAATGCTATGCTAACAACCATGAAAGCGAAATGATACCACTGAGTAACGGAAAAGACCCTTGTTAAAGATATCTCAAAAATTAGGGTGCCTACAGATATGAAGAATATGCCGAAGTAAATTGGTAACTTATTCTGCATCTACTAGTCACCGATGTTTAGTATCATAACCACACCTATGACGTCCCCTTTTTCAACAGTTCCTTCTTCGCCCGCCAAAAAAATTGCGTAGTTAGACTTCCTTTTTGTCTCGATGCGCTTAACCTCTTCTTCTCCTATTGTGATTATGTTCCCGATTGGGTGTCTTCCGTAACCTAACATGGTTATGACTTGTCCAATGTCGAGGTGTATCTCCTCTATATCTATAGTCTCAGCCTCTCCTTTCCTGAAATTCTTAGTCTCCGCTGCTATTACATGCTGTAATGTGCCGCCTCTTATCTTCTCAAAAAACAAAGGTCTTGCCTCAACTAGTTCTCTTACTTCCCTCTTCTTCACAATGGTCGCAATATAACTCGGACCTATTCTAGGAGGTACCACAATCACTGGAATGTCGGTCTCATCGATAACTTCTCTGGTCACGCTCCCTAAAAAAATTCTCTTAAGCGCATGTCTACCTTTTGTCCCCATGACAAGAAGATCAACGTTTTTTTCCCTACTGAATTTTAAGATCTGTCTACTAGGAGTGCCAGCGCTTATATTCTCATCCAAATACAAGTCCAGATCGCTCGCAATAGAAGAGTACTTCTGCATGATTTTTTCGCCTTCCTCGGTTGTTGTTCCTGAGTTCACTACATACAAAGCAGAAATTTCTTTTAAGCCCATAATTTTAGCGTATTCTAGCGCAATTATGAAAGCAATCTCAGAGAAATCTGAGCCATCCGTAGAGACTAGAATATTATTGTAAGACTCCTTCTCTCCTCTCGCGACTAATACAGGAACCCTTGAATTCTCCAAAACCTTCCAAGTTTCACTTCCCACTAGAGTATCCACTACACCGTGAGCACCCCTATGACCCATGACTATCAGATCTGCCACCTGAGAAAATTTGACAATCTGATCAGCAGGAATGCCATCTAAAACGTTAGAAGTTACTTCCAAACCTTTTATTTTTGCTTTTTTAACTTCATTTTCTACAATCTCATTTCCTCTCGCTCTAAACAATTCCATAGTCTTTTCAGGGATTTTTCTTACCCTATCCTTCGTAACTCTCTTCCAATCTATTACATGTAAGAAACTAATTTCTGCATCCATTTTCTTAGCGAGTATAATTCCAATTCTCGCTGCGTTGGCAGCGAACTCAGATCCATCTACTGGAACAACAATCTTCATCTTTATCCCTCCTAAAGGAAATACTCAGTAAAAGACAATAGAAATATAGCACCGATAAATGTGGAGACGATCATTACTGGTACCCCGGCCCTCAACCAACTCCGAAATGTAATAGAATAACCATACTTCTCGCTTATTCCTACGGTAACTACATTTGCAGAAGAGCCTATAAAAGTACCATTTCCTCCGAAACCAACACCTACGGCAAGTGCCCACCACAAAGGATTAGCGTTGAGACCTGCCTCTCCCATATGTTTGATAACCGGTATCATAGCCGCAGTAAAAGGAATGTTGTCTACCAAAGAAGAACATATCGCAGCAAGAAATATTATCAACAAAATACTTACTTTAATATTAAAGCCCGACAAAGATTGAATTTTAAATGCTACGGAAGACAGAATTCCAACTTTGTCAACTGCGCCCACGACTACGAAGAGACCTGCAAAAAAAACTAACGTAGGCCATTCTACTTCCAGAAGTACTTCGTGAGGATCGGATCTACATATGAGGAGCGTCAAAGCAGCACCAATAAGGGCTACTAAAGACGAGTTCAGGCTAAGTTTATCATGTAAAGTAAACAAAAATATCGTGAACCCTAAAACTGCGAGTGATTTCTTTAAATTATCCCAGTCTTCTATCTGTTCCCGTTCATTCATTTCCATGAGGGCTTCAATGTTTTTAGGATTCGCCTTAAATTCTTCCCTGAATATGATTCGAATAACGAAGAGAGACACAAAGAAAACAAAGAAAACTATTGGGGCAAGATGGATTACGAAATCGTTGAAACTAAAACCTGTTGCAGAGGCAATCATTACATTTGGTGGATCTCCCACGAGTGTAGCGACGCCTCCAACGTTTGAGAGTAAAGACTCCGAGAGCAAACATGGTATGGGATCAAGATCAAGTTTTCTCGATACTACGATTGTTGTTGGTGCTACCAATAGTATAGTGGTCACATTGTCCAAAAACATTGACACAAAAGCGGTAACAGATCCAAAGATCAGCACCAAGCGCCAGGGATTGCCTCTGGCAATTTTAGCAGATTTAATGGCTAAATATTCGAATAAACCGGTTTTTCCTAATACGCTGACTATAATCATCATACCCAGTAACAAACCTATGGTGTTGAAATCTATGTAACTTAAAGCATTCTTTTGGGAGTAAAATCCATATCTCTCTCCGAAAACGACCATAACTACCGCACCAAACATCGCGGCTGTAGTCCTATGCGTCTTTTCGGATATTATTAAAATATACGTAATAATGAAGATTATTCCAGCTATAAGCGCGTTATTCATTCTTAAGCCTCTTAGTATCATTTATTTCCTTATCTCATAAAAATCATTTCTGGTTGGGCAAAACCTTTTAAGTAGGTATATATATTTAAAAAACATGGATACGGTAACTACCGAAGAAATGGAAGCGATAGACATAAATTCTGATTTTTTAGGAGTCTCAAGAATTATTCTGATGGAAAATGCCGGTTCTAACTCCGCTAATTATATTCTTAAAAACTACTCCCCCTCTAAGGTTATCATTTGGTGCGGAACAGGAAACAATGGAGGAGATGGACTAGTCTGTGCCAGACATCTTGCAAGAGAAATAGATGTTAAAGTATACTTCCTGGGAAAGAGAGAACAGATTAAAACAAACGAAGCGTTAAAAAACTGGGATTTAATTCTAAAAATGAATTCAATTGAGAAAAAAACAATTAGTGACAGTTCTGAGATTGGAAGGGAAGATTCAGACTTGTTGGTAGATGCTATGCTTGGTACTGGGGTAAAAGGGAGGATTAGAAGTCCAATTAGAGAGGCTATAATAGCCTTTAACGAATCGAAAGGAATAAAGGTTTCTTTGGATGTTCCAAGCGGCGTTGATCCAAACACCGGAGTTAAAGGAGAAGTTTTTGTAAAACCTGATCTTACGCTTACCTTTCACAGAAGAAAAAGAGGATTGCCTTCTAAAAATCTAGAAGTAATACCTATTGGAGCTCCTCCCGAAGCAGAAATTTACGCAGGTCCTGGAGATTTAAAACTTGCTTACGGGAGGAGAGATCCTAACTCCCACAAGGGAATGAACGGAAGAGTGTTGGTAATCGGAGGCTCTAAAATTTATACTGGAGCGCCAAGATTTTCTTCTCTTGCATCCTTAAGGGTAGGTGCGGATCTCGTGATACAGGCTTCCCCAGAAAGAGCAGCAAGTCATGCTGCTTCAATACCAGATCTTATCACCCTACCTTTAGAAGGGGATTTATTAAGAAAAAAACACATAAAAAGTATAAATGACTGGATAGAGAGATCAGACACAATATTAATAGGTCCTGGCCTGCAGGATCATCCAGATACGATAAGCACTGTACAAGAACTCATAAAAATAGCAAAGGCTCGACAAAAAAAGTTTGTTTTGGATGCAGACGCGTTAAAAATTGATCCTTCCATCCTCAAAGACTCCAATTGCGTAATTACTCCGCATTCTAAGGAATTTGAGCGCCTTTTTAATCTTCAAGCTAAAAAAGAGAATATAGTAAACACCGCTAATAAATACGGGATCACCGTGATTCTAAAGGGAAGAATAGATATCATTTCCGATGGTAAAAAAACAAAACTTAACCCTTATGGAAATGCAGGCATGACGGTAGGGGGTACGGGAGATATTCTAGCGGGTCTTGTAGCGGGTTTTTTAATAAAAACAGATCCATTTAAGGCGGCAGTAGCATCTTCTTTCCTTAATTCGTACGCCGGAGACAAGGCATACGAAGAATATGGTTTCGATTTTATCTCTTCAGATATATTGGATATCATCCCCAGGGTACTGAAAGAAATTTTTGATAGATATCCTTAATTTGTCGAGGATTTTGGAAATTCTATTTATAGAAGTTTTCACATTCTTTTTCTGGTTTATGATTGTTGTTGGTGCAGATGAAACAGGAAAGGGTCCTGTAATTGGTCCTCTGGTAATTGCGGCGGTAGCATTGGATAAAAAGGGAGAGAGTATTCTTAAGAAGGTAGGAATCCAAGATTCAAAGAAGTATTCTTCAAAAAAAACCTTAGAAAGACATGCTAACAATATAAAGAGAAGAGCAATAGATTATGGGGTTGAAATAGTTCCTGCGCAGATCCTAAATAAGTTGCACCAAATAGAGATAAACTTGAACTACGCGATTGCTCTATTCTACCAAAAACTGCTGAAAGAAGCAATTGAAAGGAATGATCCAGAAAAAATAATTATAGATGATTTTGGAGCCAAAGAAATCTTGTTGAGTCTTTTAGATTTTGAAAATTTGGTTATAGAAAGAAAAGCCGATGAAAACTACATTGCCGTAAGCTCTGCATCTGTTTATGCAAAGTACATCCACAATCTTGAAATGGAAAAAATAAGAGTTAAATATGGAGATTTTGGCTCTGGAACTCCTAACGATATTAAAACAATCAAATGGCTTGAGGATTATTATAGAGAGAACAAGAAATGGCCACCCATAGTAAGAACGTTCTGGAAAACTATAGCGAGGGTCGAGAAGAGGTTGGTGTGATAATGCGAGAGTATCCAAAGATGCCGGTTGTTGGTGTTGGAGCGGTTGTGCTAAATAAAAACAAAATTCTACTCGTAAAAAGAGGAAAAGAACCAAGAAAAGGTTATTGGGCAATTCCTGGAGGAGTCTTAAATGTAGGCGAAACTATAGAAAATGCCATAAAAAGAGAGGTTGAAGAGGAAACCAACATAAAAATAGAGATTATTCGCTTAATAGACGTGATAGAGGATATAATATATGATGATCAGGGAAATGTAAGGTTTCATTACATCCTTGTTGATTACCTAGCAAAGTACAAAGAAGGAGAATTACAGGCAGGATCAGACGTATCAGATGCTAAATGGATAAGTATAGAAGATTTAGGTAGATTTAAGATTGCTAAAACTACAAAGGACATGATTAAACGAATAATTAACAAATCAAAATTATAGATTATTTAGTTGTGTTGGGTAGCTTTGCCCATCTCAACGCCGATCTTTTCTTCGCTTCTTCCTATTTTTATTTCTATCTCTCTCATCAAAACGTCTACTGGGTCCTCCATACTCTCCAATAAATTCTTTGCCCTCTCCCTGTATTCCTCAATGTCCGAGTCAAGAATTTCGACGGTTTTGTCTAAGATTTTCTCTACATCTAGAGATTGGAATATCAAATTTTTTTCTATAAAATACTTACTTACGGCGAGTGTTTCCCCTGGATAACAAGATATACTTGGAGTGCCAAGTAAAGCCGCTTCCCTGTTCATAGTACCTCCTCCTCCGATAAGCAGAGATGAGATGGAGAGTAGAGTAGGTCCTTGAATGCTTCTGGGGCATATAACCCTCTCATCGAATAACAACCTTGTCTCTTGTATTTGTCTTTCTGATCTTGGTAGAAATATTATTTGAATGTCATCTCTAATCTTTAATAGATTATAGATTATTGAGGTTGAAAGAGTGTTATCTCCATTCTCCCTCATATAATCAGCAAGAATAGGTTCTGGTCTTATAGTTATAACCTTTTTTCCAGTTTCTAATTCTGGAATTTGTCTTTTTATTGTCTCTGGATCATATATCTCTTTTACGTGAGAAAACTCGCATACGCCATCAAAAGTGGTAATGTTTTCTTTTTTTGCGCCATAATGTGTGATTTTTTGAGTGGGTATTACTGAGGGGGTTATTATTTTGTCTGTTAAGGGTATTATAAGTCTATTTTGAGCCTCTGCGTACTCGTTGTCTATTAATCCTAGGGTGTAGATTTTTAAACCAAATGCGACTCTTGCAGCCTCCACTGAATGTTTAAACACACATATATCGGGATTTTTTTTATTTACTATATTATAAAGTTCTCTTTCTCTGTCGATGCTTGCATTTAACTTTCCATGTCTAGTAGGGCCGCCATGTTTCCCAACTGGAACATATTCTATGTTCTCCTCTTCCAACAAATCAAAAATCGGTCCAAAATCCCTAGCAGTTACTGTAATTTCGTGTTTGTTGGAGAGATTTTTAACAAGATTTTTAAATATATGTACATGAGGTGCATTAGTAATGTCGATCCATATCACTCAATTTACCCGTGAATAAAGAATGATCATAAATATAAACTTCTTGTGGATGAAATGCTTCCAATCGTCTATATTCTTTACCTCTCAACTATACTTTTTTTTTTACTGTTTCTCCTAACGTTTGCAATCGAAATTTTATTTACTTAAACAAATTTTTCTTAAGTTTTAGTTTATAAGATTTGCCTTCTCTCTCTTTTAGTATTACTCCTCTCTCTTCTAAACTAGAAACCAACCTACTCACCTTAGGTCTGGACATCTTGGTTATCGAAGGAAGTTCTTCCTGTTTCAATCGACCTCCTGCCTCTTTTATTTTTTCTATGATCACTTTTTCTTCTTCCGTAAAAACGCTTATTATATCTTTTTTCTTTGGATATATTGCCGTACCCAATACAATTCCAATTAAGAGGAAAATTAGAGAGACTATAGCATATTCTATGGGGAATTTGCCGCTTGGAATCGTTATTGCAGGACTTGTTTCTATGTTCTCGCCTATCCGCACAATCTCAATTTTTTTAGAATTAATGATGTTTTGCGTGTCTTGATTGAAATTTGGACCCACCAAATATGCTTTTTTAACCTTCATTCTATCAATAGCGATTTCTGTAGTAGATGTAAGTCTCCCAGATTCTGTTAACAGAAGGGGACAATTTTTGGTTATCGCATATCTGCCCGCTACAAGTATGGAGTTTGAGTCATCGCCGTTCACCAAAACAACCTCTTCTGATATCCCCCACAGATCTAAGGCGGCTCTGGCGGCTGTTCCGGTTCTGTCCCAATCCCATATCCTCGTTACCGTGAAATCTTGAGCCTCAAGAAAACTCTCTACGTCCTTTGTGACGGCGGTTGTTCCTCCAATTATCAGAACTTTACTCCAACCAAAGTCGGAATACCCTTTTAGTTCCTGCTCAAATTGCCCAGACAAAGAGCCAGTAAGTGTTATAAGAGGGATTTTTTCTTTTTGCGCATAACTCTCCGCGATTATCCGGTCAGTAGCGATGTCGTTGTTAACTATCACCACATCATAACTAGCCAAGGCTGGTTGAATCAGTAAGAACAATAATATTAATGCCTTTTTTGTCACCTTAACCCCCCGAAGGCCTCAGACATTACCTCGTATGTATGGTACCTAGATAAATATATACTGATCTTCTTCTCTATGTTGTCCTTAAAAAAATCTATGGCTTCTTTATCATATTTGAAGTGAACGTTATCGTAATAGGTGTCCATGAGGATTAGACCGTAAGGCTCTGCTAACTCGGGTTTTTTTGTACCCTCGCCCTTTAACAGAAATTCTAATTCTTCCAAACTCATCCTGTTCTGTGAAACCATTCGTAAAACTGTTACAATCTTTCTTATCATTGTCCAAAGAAATCTTTTCGCGTAAAAATCAAAAATAAAAAGTTTATCTTTGTTTTTAAATTCTATTCGTTCTAATGTCACTCTTGCATTCCTGCATTCGCCTTTACAAAAGTTTCTAAAATTGTGAGTTCCTGTTAAAAGATCTATAGCTCCTTCTAAATTTTCAGTACTAAATTTCTCGTCCAAACATACGTACCTGTACCACTTTCTCTTAACAATCCTCGGATCGAACTCCAGTGGAGGTTTTACGTGACCTACTACCCTAATGTCTGCAGGTAATTTTGAGTTTATTATTCTGGGTTCAACTAAACTGGAATCTGATGAAAAAGATATTGTTTGTCCTATTGCGGAGACGCCTCTGTCTGTTCTGCTCGCGTAAGAGAATTTATCAGTGATCTCTAAGTCCCGCAAGGCATTGAGCAATGTTCCTTGGATTGTGGGTTTATCCCTCTGTATCTGGAATCCATAATAATTCGATCCATCGTACGCTATCTTCAGGGCATGTCTCTCCATACATCTTCTTAAAGGCGACCTAAGAAAAATTTTATGTTCCATAAAGATATATAGGATAATTTCGTTATCAGATTAAAGCGGGGGTAGCCAAGTTGGTCAACGGCGCTGGACTCAAGATCCAGTGAGCGCAGGCTCGTCGTGGGTTCAAATCCCTCCCCCCGCACTTTAGCAAAGTGGAGGGTATTTCGTCAAAAAGCCAATTGCAGCAAATCCGTTACATTTTCACATCCATACATGGCCTAACAACCACCGTTCCACCTAAAGCTACATTTGGTGCTTGCTTGGCAATCTCAACTGCTTCATCCAATGAGGCGGCGTTGATAATCATATAGCCACCAATATCGACTCCTGGTGGTTGATAATCTGAAACAGAATCTTTCTCAACAACCTTTCCTCTCCATTCAAATGGCGAGCCAGATTCAAGTGCGCCTTTCTTTACCAGACCCTCCATCCATTCCCCCCATTTTTTCATATATACTTGCGTTTCTGCATCCGCATCTGCGGGTTTTAATTCTAGGCCTACGAATAACAGCATAAATTTTTTCATTGTATTCACCATCTTTCTTTAATACATTCCTAAATAATATCTTCAATATATTCGGCTTCTCTATCCATTAAATATTCAATTGATTCAGGAGGATTTTTATTTTTATGAACTATTTCATATATTTCATTAAAAATAGGAACCTCTACATCTGTTTTTTTACATAATATGGGAAATGCCTTTGTCGTGTAGTACCCTTCTACTAACCTATGCTCTGTTTCCATTTTATCTAAAGCATCTTTTGGAGTCAATCCTTTTCCTATCAATCTGCCAAATTCTCTGTTTCTAGACTTACCTGTGCAACTCATCCACAAGTCATTACCCCAACATTGGCACTCCATAGAAAAAGTATGGGGCATCGCTCCAAGAGCAACTGCGATATCTTTTGCCTCTTTAGCGGCTCTTGAAATCATGTGAGTTTCGCTTCCATATGGCAATTTTAAGCCAAATATTATTCCTGCTAGTATGGCGATAACATTTTTAAAAGCTCCCGCATATTCGACACCAATTAAATCGCTGTTTCCGTAAATGCGAAGATTATTGCTATGAAAAACCTCCTGCAATTTTTTTAGAATAGAATGATTTTCACATGCAATATCTGCTCCTAAAGGCGCGCCGTATACTAAATCTCTGGCGAATGTTCCACCGGATATTTTTGCAATTTCATAATTTATTGGAGTAGTAGACATTTCTTCCTTAATTACTTCTGAAAATATTTTAGCTGATTTAATTTCCAACGCCTTCGCAGTATTCAAAATTACCACATCTTCTTCAAGAAATTTCCTTATTTCCGCTATAACCTCTCTAATTGCTGTAGAGGGAATTACCAAAATAACAATTTCTGCATTCATTATCAATTCTTTTTTATCTGTTGTCAAAGAAACATTCGAAGGTAATTTCTTATCTTTAAAATGATACAGATGCGTCCTGTAATTTTTTAAATGATTTATTACTTCTTTATTTGAATCATAAGCCTTTATTTCAACGTCTTTGTTCTTCAAATATTTTTTCCCTAAATAACGAGAAAGTGCAAATCCAAACATTCCAGTGCCTACAACGCTTATTTTCATTTTATCTACCAAATATTTCTATGGCTTTTTTAATATCTTCTACAGTATCCACTTCTATCCATTTTAGTCCGTGAACATCTTCATAATACATTTTAATTTTTTTGAGTATATTGTTTAAAGCATATTCAAACCACTCACTTTTCAGTTCTTTTTCGATACAGCTTTCTATTTCATCAAATAATATTTCACTTCCTTTAGATGAAAGTTTAAAAATTCCTATGGTGGAGCCGTCACTCATTTCCTTCGAGGTATTTTTCGGTAAAATTTCAACTACTCTTCCATTTCTTTCTCTAACTTTTAGCTCTTCTAAATCATAATACTTACTATCTATAGGTGCAATATCTCCTTCTTTTGAAATGAGTTTCTTAATTATGCCTTCTTCAAAAATTGCATCTCCATTTAATAAAATAAATTCTCCTCCCTTTAGATAGTTACAGACCAAATAAAGAGAGTATATGTTTTCCGTAGTTTCATATTCTTCGTTCATTATTAGCTCTACGTCATCGATATTACCTAATATTTCTCTTACATTATCGGCTTTATATCCAATAACAACGTATATCTTTTCTATAGAGTTTTTTCTTAAAATTTCAATTTGTCTTTCTAAAATCGTCTTCTCTCCTATCTCTATCAAGCATTTTGGTCTACCTCTTGTAATTTCTGGCATTCTCGTCCCGATACCAGCAGCGAGTATAACAGCCTTCATACAATGCAGAATTAGTTATTTCTCCTCTTTTATTTTTTGGCTTTCCAAGAACTTATACAGTACTAATATAACGCACATATTCATAAAAATTCCGAGGAACAACATTGTATAAATTAAAAATTGTTTGTTGAAATGAGCCAAGATTCCTCCTATCATTATTATAAATAGCCTCATATCTCTTCCAAAGACCATGCTTCTCAATCCTGTTAGATGAAACACATAACTTGGCAAAATACATGCAGATAGTGCTAAAAAGAAAGCTATTATACTCAATCCAGTAAATCCGTATGCAAATACCATGCCTAAAACAATTGAAAAATCCACATACCTATCTAGAACGGAATCAAATACTGCCCCAAATTTTGATTCCATATTTTTTACCCGCGCAATTTCTCCATCAGAGCAATCAATGATTGAACAAACTTGAGCCATTATTCCGGCAAGGAAGAGATTTCTCATAAAGAACAATGCAGAAGAAAAAAAACCAATTATAAAAGAAACTATAGTTACCAAATTTGGAGTAATAAAGTCGTATCGGGTAAGTATCTTTGTAATCTTCGTTGAAACTTTTCTATTTATAATCCTATTTATAATCCCGTCTGTTTTTCTTATTAAGCTTTTCTCTACTAATTTTTCTGCTTTTTTCAAATCTTCTTTTGAATCTATATTTATCCAGAACTCATCAACTAATTCATATTCTACTCTTCTATTTTTAGCGAGTTCAAAAATTATATCTGCCAACCCATTTTTATGCTTATTCGCGCACTTCTCTGCATAGTCAAATATCTCTTTTTTGCAAAAAAAGAAGCCTGTATCAAAGTATTCATATTCTTCTAGTTCTCCTATCTCAACTACTTTTTTACCTTTAACTTTAACTTTCGTAGCTTCATCAGCATTTATGCAATCCATGCTTACAAAAACAGTGGTTAGTTTTTTCCTATCAATTTCAAAAAATTTCTCTCCATAAATATGGTTAGTCGTTAATAAAATGAAATCGTCTTTGACAAAATCTTTTGTTAAATATAGGCTCCATAAATTTCCTTTTTCTGGTTTAGAATTATAAACTAGTTTGACGTGCGGAAATTTTCTCTTTATGAATTCCTCAACTTCTTTATCATGGTAAACTACGATTATTTCATGTCCTTTTAATTTCCTTATGGCGTATTCTACTATTGGCATACCAAAAACGTTAAGTAAAGGCTTTGGCTTGCCAGATTCAATTCTTTTTTCAAATCCTGTTGCTATTATTAATGCCTTTATACTATTTTTTTGAACCAGTTGCATTTTAAATTCAATCCATCTTTTTCCAAAAATTCCTTTTAAAGTATCTATTTTTATTATTAGGGGTTAAATTAGTTTCCACAAATTTAAATTTTACTCGAAAGTTTGATGTTTCGCTTCTGCCTGACCAGCATTGGTTTTTCTTCAACATTATAATGATGGGTATGGCTGAGGTACAAACAAATATATCGTCACGACTTTCGCCTATTTTTTTATAATTTAGTACGAATATCATACTAAAAAGTATTTATATTCGTTTCTATATAGATATAATTGAGTTATAAAAATAATTTTTAATTTTGACAAAATAATCCTTCAGTTCATAATTGGAGGATTGGGTAAGTGACGAGGATATGAAATTTAGCAAACAAATGTCAAAAATTTTATTGGTTTTAAGAAGAAACTCGCAAGGGTTGACCGAGAAAAAAATTATACTCAAAGGGGAAAATTTAGATAATAATAAACAAGAGGACCGAATAAAATTTTTAAAGTCTACTTATAGAACCTCCATTAAGAAGCTAGTATCTCGCGGTCTGGTTACAAAAGATAACGGAAAATACAGATTAACTGGATCGGGGATTGACACTTCTCAGAAGGTTTACGACGAGGTTAAAGATTTTATCAGAGAATATGGTCATTTGGTATAAATTAATCTCTTTTTTTGGACTTAATTAATATTCACCCAGAAACAAAACCCATAAATTCTGGCTTTCATTCTCTAAAGTTTTAAATACTGCATAGAATATTCTTTTAATACTATCTTCAGGAGGCAGGGTCATGTCCGAAGATAAGAAAGAGGATTATCTTCTTTCTAAAGAGGCGAGAAAAACTTTAAAAAAGAGATTTGAGAAATTGAAGAAGAAAGTATTGATTGAAGTTTTTACAAAGGAAGGAGAAAACGATTCTTATAACGAACTCACGGTAAAATTCACATCAGAACTCTCAAAACTTTCAAAGAAGATAGAAACAAGATTAAATATAATTGGCGACGAAAAATCGGTAAAATATGAGGTTTACAGATCTCCATCCATTTTAATAGACCCGGAACACTATAACATAAGGTACACTGGTGCTCCTTTAGGAGAGGAGGCTAAATCTTTTCTAGAGGCTATATTCTTGGTTTCGATCGGAGAAAGCGGATTATCTAAGGAATCCAAAGAGAAATTAGCTGATCTTAAAGATAAAAGGCATATACAGGTGTTCGTTTTGCCAACATGTCCCTACTGTCCCTGGGAGGTTTTGAATGCTGTAAGAACGGCTATCGAAAGACCTGATATCATAAGCGCAGAATGCATTGAATCCATAGAAAATGAAGATTTAGCAAGAGAATTCGAAGTGGTCTCTGTTCCCCAGACAGTGATTAATAAAATAAAAGTTGGAATGGGCCTCCAACAAGAGGATATGTTCATAGAGGGTTTAATAACACTGGAGCCCCAAGTTGAAATAGAGCCTGAAGTTCCTGAAGAAGTTATTGCCGATGTGGATCTAATAATAGTTGGAGCTGGACCCGCGGGCTTGACAGCTGGAATATATGCAGAGAGAAGCGGCTTAAAAACTGTTATACTTGAAAAAGAAACCATAGGGGGACAAGTCTCAATAACTCCCGTCGTAGAAAACTGGCCAGGATTTGAAAATATTCCCGGGAAAAAACTTATGGAAATGATAGGCGCTCATGCTATGAATTATACCCATGTACACGAAGGAGAAGAAGTTCTCGAAATCAAGGTCGGGAAGAAAATAGAAGCAATTACGCGAAAAGGAAAATATCTCGGAAGGGCTTTAGTTATTGCGACAGGGGCTAAATATCGAAAGCTTGAAGTTCCCGGAGAAGAGAAGTATGCAGGTAGGGGAGTTAGCTACTGCGCAACGTGCGATGGCTATTTTTACAAGGGAAAAGACGTAATTATGGTTGGGGGAGGAAACAGTGCCTTGACAGATGCTCTTTACTTAGATAGTTTAGGCGCTAAAGTCACCCTTATACATAGAAGAGACTCTTTAAGAGCTGAACAAAGGTTGCAGGATAATCTCTTCGACAGGGCAATTCCAGTCATGTGGGACTCGGTTTTAGAAGAAATATCAGGAAATGATGTGGTTGAAAGTGTAAAGATTAAGAATCTTAAAGATAACAGTGTAAAAGTATTTCCGACGAATGCAGTCTTCGTTGCCATAGGAGAAATTCCAAATTCAGGGTTTGCAAAGGAAGTTGGGATAGAAGTCGATGAACATGACTTCATAAAAACGGATGGATCTCAAAGAACTAATATTCCAAGAATCTATGCTGCTGGTGATGTTACTGGCGGTGTCAGGCAGATCGTGACAGCGGTAGGAGAGGGAGGTACTGCTGCCTTAGCAGCCTTTGAAGATCTTACAAAACCTTATTGGAGAAGGTAATATGGCTAAATAGACATGTACGGTATGCGGATATATCCACGAGGGAGATGAGCCTCCAGAAAGATGCCCAAGGTGTGGCGCTCCTAAAACAGCCTTTGTGAAGATAGGCGATTAATGTAGTTCGGTAGAAAAATAATATAATCAAAATGGAGGTGAAAAAATGGGCGTAAAAAACGTTGGTGAGAAATATAGGTGTAACGTATGTGATAACGAGGTCACCGTTACAAAAGCGGGTGGCGGAACCCTCGTTTGTTGCGGCCAGGATATGGAATTAATAGGTTAATTAGAATAAGTTGATCGTATGGATGTTTATGAGGCCATAGAAAAAAGGGTCAGCATTCGTAAGTTTAGATCTGAACCTATTTCTGATGATCTTCTAAAAAAAGTACTTTATGCGGGTACATTGGCCCCCAACGCATTCAACACAGAACCATGGGAGTTCATAATCATAAGAGAGAAAGAAATTAAGGATGAAATAGCTAAAATGCGCGAAAAGATACCTCGCCAAAAAGAGGCTATAATTACTGCCCCTCTTTTAATAGCGGTATGTTACGATAACAAATTGGGTAACGAGTCCCTTGCATCTGCTTATACCTGTATTGAAAACATTTTATTAGCTGCGACTTCAGAAGGACTTGGCGCAGTCATTCTGACCTTTAAAGGAAAAAAAATTAGGGATTTACTAAGCATTCCTGATAACATAGAAATCGCGTGTGTCATGCCCTTAGGCTATCCTGCAGAATCTCCAGAAAAAAGACCTCGAATTCCGCTTAAGGACAAGATTCATCTCAATAAATTCCTGTGAAGTTAAGATATGAAGGCAATTGCTGTAAAACCTATGCAAAAAAATTCTCTGCAACTAATAGATCTGCCAAGACCTGAGATCAATGATAATGAGGTATTATTGAAGGTGCTTTATGTCGGCGTCGATGGAACCGATAGAGAAATTAACGAGGGTATCTACGGCACGGCACCCGAGGGATCCGATTACTTAGTCATTGGGCACGAATGCCTTGCATTGGTAGAAGAAGTCGGGAGTAATGTTCAAAATTTCAAGAAAGGAGACTTGGTTGTCCCCACAGTTAGAAGACCCTGTCCAGAAAACTGTCTTAACTGTAGAAATTTCGAATCTGATATGTGTCTTACGGGAAACTATTTAGAGCACGGAATCTACAAGTTAAACGGTTTTGCTTCGGAGTTTGCCGTTTCCGATGCCGATTATCTAGTTAAAGTACCGAAAGAATTGAGAGATATTGCAGTCCTTCTCGAGCCCTTGAGTATAGCAGAAAAGGCTGTTTATCAATCCTACAAAATTCAGGAAAGAATGATTTGGGATCCTAAAAAAGCCGTGGTACTGGGAATAGGTCCATTAGGTCTTCTAATAGCCTTCCTTTTGCGACTTAAAGGTCTGGATACATACGTTATAGGAAGAGATCCGAGTGATAGTCTTAGAGTAACTATAGCCAAGGAGGTCGGCGCAATATATGTTAATACTAGAGAAACACCTCTTTCAACCATCGGAAAATTCGACATGGTTTTCGAGGCTACTGGCAGCGTTTCATTAGCCCTTGAAGCAATAGATATGTTAAATCACAACGCCGTATTTTGTTTGCTTGGGATTTACCGAGAAGTTAAGGAGTGCGGTAACTTCGGTAATGTATTAACAGAACTGGTATTGAGGAACAGAGTAATATTTGGCTCGGTAAATGCGAACAAAAGGCACTTTGAGATGGGTCTTGAGCATATTTTTGAGATAGAAGATAGATGGAATAACGTTTTAAACAGGTTGATTACCAGAGAGCTAAAACCAGAACAGTTTGCTGAAGCGTTAAAAAAATATCCTGAAGATATTAAAACTGTGATTAGATTCCAATCTTCCCCTTGAACATTCAAATACTGAAATTAAAAAATAAAATATTTCAAAGAATTTTTTCTTTTATTCTGATTTTTTAAGATATTTTTCTAAAGGACGTCTATCAGGAATGGTTGAGTAGGGTTTATAATCTTCAGTTACATAGAGAGCACAGAGACACTGTCCGTATTCTTCAAGATCTGGATCTCGGTAGTCGCACGGACAAATAATGTCCTTATCTTCAGTTAATATACCGCTTGCCATGCGGCAGGGACATGAACGATAACCATAGCGCTCCTCGTTTTTTAAAAGACCCGCCAGAATTTCTCTCAATATATTCCAGTGCGGATTTAAGGTGTATCCTGTCTTTTGCGCGTATTTTCTAAGAGAATCATGAAGTTCTTCCACAGTCTTCATATATTCAAAACCTCCCTCAGTCGATCTTCATCGTAACCCACGATTACTTTTCCATTTATAACGACGGTAGGAAAATTTAGACCTCGAGTCAAGTTGATAACTTCCTCTATAACCTTCTCTCGTTCTTCGCCCTCCAAAAGATCGACGTCGATATACTCATAGTCTACTCCATTTTCTTCCAAGAAATTTTTGACTGCATTGCAAAAAATACACGTGGAAAGTGTATAGGCTTT
>CAYFZR010000036.1:0-8106 GCA_964347835.1 uncultured archaeon | reverse complement strand
TAGGTAGCGCCTCATTTATAGTAACGGGGGTTGTGGGTGAAATATGGATAACAGAACTTAAGACTTCTATAACTGCTACCATTAAAAACGAAGGTGCAACGAAGAGGCACATAGCATTAGTAGAATTTCCTGTGGCTGCATGGGGTGCAGATTGGGGTGATTTTGAGATTGATGAATCAACTGAGTTTGAGATGTACCTTGGTAAGAGAGGTTGGTGGATACAGCCAAGGCAAACAAGAACTATAGCTATGAGAGATCTAGAAGCCTTGGAAAACCCCCCACCCTTAGAAAAAATCTCTATACCCGAGTTACCAACTGCTGAACTTACACTGGGTGGCTTGCCTTTCATTCAATGGTTTTCGTCTCAGTACGAAGACCCTTTTTCATTAGAAGATCAGGTAGAAGACGTAAAGATACTGCGCTGGTATCAAAAGGTAGAATTTTCAGTAATAAATAATGCTAATACTCCTGTTACATGCGCTTTTGGCGCGCCGATAGTTGTTGAAAATGCAGCATTGACGAGAGCAGAGCCTTCTTCAGTATTAGATGCAACCAAAGTGCAAAATGTAGCATCAAAAGACGAATTCACATGGCCGGACATTCGTATGAGGGCTGTAACGGGTCCGGAGTTAGTAGGTATTCCCTCTTGGGACGAATGGATTGAAGGTGAAGGCCTTGCGAAACTAAGCTCAGGGTCGCTCGCAGCAACTAGTCCTTTCGTTTGGGAAAGAGGAGCACTCGAACTCAAGAAGGCGCAACCTACGGTAGAGCCTGCATGGGTATGTACATTAATGCCAAATCAGAAGTTAAAGATAGTATACGCTTATGAGTTTAGAGAAGACATTACATTGAGAAGTATAATTCAAAGAGAACAACCGAAGATTGTCAAATCGTGGTATGAGTGGTATTAATAACTTTTTCAAGGATTTGAGTCCTAGAGAAAGAGCCTTATTTGAATCAGGTATAAAATTAGGCGCAATATTCCATCAGTTCATGGGTGCACCTGTTAGTCTATCTACCGTAGAGTCTCTTGAAAGAACCATAGAAGAATGTACCTTAAATCAATTTTTTGTATCAGATATATCCGTAAGAATAGATAGAGAAGAGTTGAAGCAGAGATGCGAAAGACATGGATACACAACTCTTTCTCCAGAAATGTTAGAGGTTTTGTTGATAATAAAGTTAGAGAATGTAAAGGTCATCTCTAGACTAAAATATATAGAAGATCTTGAGTATCCTTTGATGTATGTTGAAGAGATAGTCGAGGTCTAAGGTGTTTTTTATGTTAAATGAGCTCATAGAGGCTTGTTTAGGTTACAGAGAGTGTGATTTAGTGGTAGAAGGGTCTATTTTTAACCCTTATACGCAAAAAACAGAGGACGGAAAAATAGGTATATATAAAGATAAGTTCGCAGGCTTCTCGAATGATTTAATAGGAAAGACGTTGGAAATCGAGGGAATCCTGATTCCTGGATTAATCGATGCACACGTCCATATAGAAAGTTCTATGTTGATACCACGGGAGTTCGCAAGGGTAGTGCTTCCTAGGGGGACCTCTACGGTAGTTTGCGATCCCCATGAGATTGCGAATGTATTGGGAAAAGAAGGCATAAATTTTATGATCGATGATTCTAAGGCAAGTCCATTAAATTTTTTTTTCTTGGCACCAGCATGCGTTCCCTCTAGTAATCTTGAGACATCTGGAGCAAAAATTGATTCAAAAGATATCCAAGAACTTCTCGAACTAGAAGAAGTCATAGGTCTGGGAGAAGTAATGAGTTTTCCTGCTGTAATAGATAGAGAGCCCAAAATTTTGGATAAGATTAGGATATCGAAGGAAAAGATAATTGATGGTCATTGTCCGGGGTTGAAAGGTAAAGAATTGAACGCATATATTTCTACAGGTATTATTTCGGATCACGAGTGCTCTGATGAGGAGGAAGCCCTAGAAAAATTGAAAAAAGGTATTTATCTTATGGTTAGGGAGGGATCTGCATCAAAGAATCTCCATGACTTAATTGAAGTTATAAAGGAGGTTAGAGGTAGAAGATGTATTCTTGTATCAGATGATAGAGATCCGATAGATCTAAGAAGAGAGGGGCACGTAGATCATCTCATAAGAAGAGCCATTGAAGAGGGGATAGATCCTGAGTTAGCAATTATTCTGGTTACTCTGAACCCAAGCGAATATTTGGGATTAAAAATATTTTTTCCTGGTACTAAGGCAGATTTTGTTATTGTAGATTCTCTTGATGATTTTAATGTTATGTTTAATATAGTGAATGGAGAAATTATTAGCGAAAAAGGAATATTACGGATTAATATTCCGGAATACAAAGGAATATACAAAAATACCATAAATTTGGTTGAGGTATCACCTAAAGACTTTTTATTGACAACTGATAAAGAAAATACTCGTGTAAAAGTAATTGAAATAGTGGAAGGACAGATATTTACCAGAAAAAGAATTTTCTTAATGAAAGGAAATGAGTTGTCCTCAGATATAGAAAGAGATATCCTGAAGATAGCAGTGGTAGAAAGACATAGAAACTCTGGAAGGATATCAAAGGGATTTGTACACGGATTTAATTTAAAAGAAGGTGCTATAGCATCCAGCATTTCCCATGACTCGCACAACATAGTCGCAGTAGGAGTAGAAGATACTTCAGTTGCAAGAGCGGTAAATGAGATAATAAGAATCGGAGGGGGAATATCTTGCGTTTATGGTGACAAAACAATTTCATTACCCCTTCCAATAGGTGGTTTGATGAGTCACAGACCAGTTGAAGAAGTTTCAAACAATTTGGAAACGTTAAATGAAACAATTAAAGAGATGGGTTGTGATTTAAAAAACCCTATCATGACGTTGTCATTCCTAGCTTTGCCTGTGATACCTGAATTAAAAATTACGGATTACGGATTAATAGATGATTTTCAAATAGTCGGTTTGGAGGAACCCGATGAATAATATTCTTATTACAGGAAAGCCCAGAGTAGGAAAATCTACCGTGTGTAAAAAAGTCGTATCGCATTTAGAGGAGAAAGGAAGCGTAGCCGGACTGCTTACGGAAGAGATAAGGGTCGATAACGAGAGGAAGGGATTCAGAATATTTAGTATTAAAACCGGCGAGACGGGGATACTCTCTCACGTAGACATTAAGGAAGGGCCTAGAATAGGAAAATACGGTGTCAATTTACCTGATTTAGAGAGAATAGGTGTCTCAGCGATAGAAGATGCATTAGAATCTGATTTCGCCGTCATTGATGAGATTGGACCCATGGAATTATACAGTATCAGATTTAAAGACGCTGTAAAGTTTATATTAGATAGTGATGTTCCTACATTGGCAACAATACATTTAAAGTCGAGAGATCCTTTTGTTAAATATGTTAAGGGAAGAAAAGACTGCGAGTTGATTCATGTTACCTATGACAACAGGAATAAATTACATTTAAGCATTTCAAATAGAATGATGGTGTTTGCGAATGAAAGGCGTGATCATAAATTATTGTAGATCGAGAAAAAGACAAACAAACAGGACCATGGTAGCGAGTTTTGAGGGCATAAATAACGATGCTGAAGCAAGTAAACTGATAGGAAAAGAAATAAAATGGAAAAATCCAGCAGGAAAAAAAATCAAGGGAAAAATAATAGACGTACATGGGACTAATGGCAATGTAAAAGTCAGATTTAATAAAGGATTGCCTGGACAGGCGATTGGCACCGAAATATCACTTAAATAATTTAATATTTATAATTTAATAGCTTAAAGGGTTCTTCAAATGACTGTTTCTCTTAGGATTGTTAGAGAAGGATTGACCGAATTCTTCGTACCAGAAGACAAAGGAAAAGTTTTCTTCAATCCTATTATGTCTTTGAGTAGAGATGTATCAGTTTTAACCGTAAAGAATGCCAAAACAAAAGATTTTTTAGATGTTTTGGGAGCAACTGGTGCCAGAGGTTTGAGAATAGCCAAAGAAACTAATGTAAATGAGGTTATTATAAATGACGTAAATGAGGACGCGTATAATTTAATAAAACACAACATTAAACACCTGAAACTTAAAAATACAATTGCTGAAAGGAAGGAAGCGAACCTTTTACTCTCGGAGATAGCATTTCATGAAAAGAAAAGTATGGTAGATATAGATCCTTTTGGATCGCCCATATATTTCTTGGAAAATGGTATCAGAGCGGTTAGGAAAAAAGGAATTCTCGCTTTCACTGCTACCGATACTGCTCCTCTCTGTGGACTGTACCAAAACGCCTGTTTTAGAAAGTACAACGCTCACTCATTGAAAGTAGATTACTGCCACGAAATAGGATTGAGAATACTTATCGCGAGCGCAATGAAAATAGCAGGAAGACATGAACTTTGCTTTTGCCCGGTTTTCTCCCAATCAACGGACCATTACTTCAGGGTTTATGGTATTGTAAAAAAAGGAATTTCTCTGGTAGATCGAATGTTTGAAAAGATAGGTTACGTAAATCACTGCTCTTGTGGAAAGAGGAAGATAGGAGATTACAAGGATAAATGCGAGTGTGGTGAGAGATATTTACATGCTGGACCCCTCTGGACAGGAGATTTATACGATAAGGATTTTTTTGAAGGAATTTTTATCAAAATGAAAACAACTCACATTAATGCAAAAACTAAAAGATTTTTAGAGAGGATTAAAGAAGAAGTAGAAGCCCCTCCTCTTTATTTCGATATTCATAAGATATGTAAAAAAATGAGAATTTCTTCACCTCCGATTGAATATTTAATAAAAAAGTTAAGTGAAGATTCTCATATCGCAACAAGAACACATTTTTCTCCAGTAGCAGTTAAAACTGATGCTGATATCGAAACTATTAAAGAGATCTTGAAGGAATATACCCTTTCCCGATGAAGTAAATCTCAGAAGATCTTTTTCTGGATGCCTTTGGCTTGTGAATTTTCACAAAGGAGAACATGGCCTTCATCCTATTTTCTATTGTGTCCAACATATCTCCATGAAATGCCTTAGCGACTAATCTACCTTCAGGCTTTAATAACTCATTTGCTATATCTAAAGTCTTTTCCACAAGATCTATGGAGCGTGCATGATCTAAACTCCAGTGTCCACTGATATTCGGTGAGGCATCTGAGAGTATTACATTCACACCACCAGGAAAGTAATTTTTTAGGGAATCAACTATTTCTGGATGGGTTATATCCCCTTTTATCGTTTTTACCTTGGCTATTGGTTTTACAACCAATAAATCTACACCTAAGACCTTCCCTTTAGGTCCTACTTCTCTGGTAGCCACCTGAAGCCATCCGCCGGGGGCACATCCCAAATCGATAACCGAATCTCCGCTTTTAAAAATCCTGTATCTCTTGTTTATTTGCAAGAGTTTGAAAGCCGCTCTGCTTCTGTAGCCCCCTTTTTTTGCCTCTTTGTAATAAAATTCTTTTTTCCTATCTTTTATCCATCGCTTGTCCAACGGAATCACATAAATATAATACGGGCTCTGCGTTATAAAACTGATGTCGTTGCCTTAAAAAAATAAAAAAGAATTGTGGAAATTGAGCAAATCATTATTATTTGTTCATTTATTAAAGTATATCACGGTATAACATCAATGTCCAATTTTTCCGCGAGTTCTTTATACCTGTTCCTTATTGTAACTTCTGTAACTCCTGCTACTTCCGCCACCTCTCTTTGAGTTTGTCTTTCTCCAAGTAAAACGCTTGCTATATAGATAGCGGCTGCAGCGACTCCTGTAGGGCCCCTTCCGGATGTTAGATCTTTTTTCGTGGCTAATTCAATTATCTCTATAGCCTTAGAATGTACCTCACCGGAAAGTTCAAGCTCGCTCGCGAATCTTGCCACGTAGTCCTTTGGACTGGTGGGCATGAGCCTCAAGTTAAGTTCCCTGGAAATAAAACGATATGTACGACCGATTTCTTTTTTGTCAACTCTTACTACATTTGCTACTTCGTCCAATGTCCTAGGTACCTTACACTGTCTACACGCCGCATAGAGAGATGCTGCAACGACTCCTTCGATAGATCTTCCTCGAATGAGACCTTTTTTAACTGCTCTCCTATAAATAACGGCAGCAGTTTCTTTTATGTTTCTGGGAATACCCATGTGAGAAGATGAACGTTCTAATTCAGACAAAGCAAGGGCAAGGTTTCTCTCGGTCGCGTTAGATACCCTTATTCTCCTTTGCCACTTTCTTAGCCTGTAGAGTTGAGCCCTTCTCCCGGGGGAAATGTCTTTTCCGTAACTATCTTTGTCATGCCAGTCGATCATGGTGGAGAGACCTTTATCATGGATTGTGTAGGTCATTGGGGCACCAACCCTGCTTCTCTTAAACTTCTGGTCTTGATCAAAGGCACGCCACTCAGGCCCCGAATCAATCATCTTATCGTATATAACGAGTCCACAATCATTACAAACTACCTCAGCCCTTTCATAATCATTCATCAACTTAGTTCCGCCACATTCTGGACAAACAGTTTCAGCGTGATCCCTTTTTCTGGGCACCTTTACTCCTCCATCTTCTTTTACTCGACGGGAGATATAACATAGACCCTACCAAATTCTTCATTCTGTCCAAATTAAGTCTTTTATCCGGAATAATCGATACATATGGACTATTTATAGGGCCAAATACGTCCAAAACTCTTCCAATTTTTTTGTTATCGCCACTTAAAACAGTGCTTCCAATTCTGGGTACAAAATTAGCCCTCGCAATTAGGTGGTTTTGAACAGAAATATGTGAAATTTTACCTAACCTACGCAAAGAACCAGCTCTCCTGACAGCAATGGAAAGATTTATATATCAGAATGTTTTCTCAAATATAAATCTTACTATTCTTTCTATTTAATACCTAAGTTTTTATAGTTAATCTAAACTTTCTAACAAGTCAATTCTCTTTGCGATATCTCTATCCATCAAATATAAACCGTCATTGTATACCCCGGAGTGAATCTTGAATAACGCGCTTTTAAGATCTTTTCCATACCCATTTTTCTTGGCTATAAAATCCGCAAGGATTTCGATTTCTTTCAAACATTTTTTCTTAAGAAAATGAAGTGGCGGGATCATCAAGGAAAAACGACCCATTATAGACAGTATCAAATGCAATATACCTCCCCAAGACTTTATATGCGCTAGTTCATGGGCTATTACACCATTTATCTCATTTTTTTCCAAAGCCTCTAAGAGTCCTAATGACAAAACGATCTTTGGTTTTTTAATCCCGAAAACAAATGCATTTTTCTTTCCGGTGTCGATTACCTTAGCCCTTGGAGATCTCATTCCGAATTTTTTAGATACATCATCTACCATTTTTTGAATTCCATCGTGGTGTATGTATTTCCTTTCATCCCTCCTCAATAAGACCAAAGAAAATAATGGTGTTAAAAGACCTAAAATAAAAAGAGACTTGAATATCATACTCAAATAACTCGATATATTACAAAGATTGCAGATTAACCATAAAAAAAAGAATACATTCACTAACAATATTGTTGATATGCCAATGAGGGAAAAAATACGAATATGTGATCCTTCTCTTCTATCGATTGAAAAAAAGAGCCCTAGCGTTCCCATTAGGACTAGTGATACCTTTAAAAAATTGGGATCATACAGGCAACTTGTTAAGCAGCAGGTAATTTGTGTGAGCATCTATATCCTCTTTTCCTTATCGGATAAGTATGCTATGGTTGATTCCTTGAAGTTTTGGAGTAGGTGATCAAGGACAGACTTCACAATACTGTTTTCTAATTCTTTTCTGTTTCTGGTTGGCCAATAAGTATAGCGAAGACCTCCTTTTCCTCTATCGATCTTTCGATCAAGAAATCCTTTTTCATATAACTTATCAAGAGTCATAGCCACGGTTGGTTGAGTTATACCTCTTTTTTTCTTTATCTCTTTGAATACGTCTCTTGAACCTACTTCACCTTTTTCCCAAACGATCTCCATGATTTCTGTCTCTAAAGGACCCAATATGGATCGGAAACCCTCTTTTCCCAAATTTAATGAATCTATTTTCATCATAAAAAAACATTGTGATGGAAATATAAGAAGTTTACTGAAACTTAGATTTAATACCTAAACAATAGAAG
>CAYFZR010000035.1:0-9419 GCA_964347835.1 uncultured archaeon | reverse complement strand
GACAGGGCAGTGACGGTTTTTCCGCACCCTGTCTCTCCAACAATGCCAAAAACCTCTCCTTTCTCTACTATAAAGTTAACTCCGTCTACTGCCTTTACAATTCCCTCTTCTTTATAGAAATAGGTCTTGAGATCATTTACCTCCAATAGTCCCACGAGATCACCTTACTCCCTTCAATCTTGGATCTAATGCGTCTCTTAAACCATCTCCTACAAAATTAAAAGATAGTACGGTAAAAAAGATTGCTATGCCTGGAAACACGGCAATCCAAGGTGCCATTATTAAATATTTTTGCCCATCTGTGAGCATGTTTCCCCAAGAAGGTATTGGAGGTTGCGCTCCAAGTCCCAAAAAACTTAGTCCAGCCTCTAACAAGATGGCGTCTGCCAGGAATAAAGTAGCATAAACAATTATCGGAGCCATTGCATTTGGCAACAGATGTTTGAATATTATTTTTCTATCCATTGCACCAGTCGCCTTGGCTGCTTCCGTAAATAATTGTTCTCTTAAGGATAAAAACTGACCTCTTACTATCCTTGCAATACCTGCCCAACTTAGAATTCCAATCAGTATCATCGCCTTGTAAAGACCCGGACCAAAAACAGCCACCATCGCTATTAAAAGGATCAATCCTGGAATAGAAAGCCATATATCGACTATTCTCATGATTAATTGATCTATAAATCCACCATAGTAACCTGAGATAGATCCCAAGACGACTCCTATCGACATTGCTATTGCAATAGCCACAAATCCAACACTCAGGGATATTCTAGAAGCATAAAGTACTCTGCTCAACACGTCCCTCCCATAATCATCCGTCCCTAAAGGATGCTCTACGCTTGGAGGTTGATTTTCCATATTTATTATGGAGATTTTGTAAAATCCCCCTTTATATTTTACATAATAAGCCCTCTTATACAAATTTAATGGGTAAATATCTTTAATTCCTTTTTTAATTAGATAATTTTCCAGTTCTACGATTTCACGTTTGTCTTCTATCAATATACTCTTTTCAAGACTTAAAAATGCTTTATTTAATTGAGGAAATTCTTCTAAGGAATATTCTTCTAAAGAAGCGGTTTTTTCTGGAGTATGAACTTTCTGAACCTTGTAGAGTTTCTCTCCAACCCTAGCGTCTATAGGATCTGGAAGCCATTTATACCCAGTCCAACTGTTTACAAAGGTTAAGGCTGCTAGGAGGTAGAAAATACACAATACAGTAATGCCAAAGAAGGCTAATTTGTTCTTTTTGAATCGTCTCCATACCAGATCTTTCGTTGTTTTCTTTAGAGTTACATCGCTCACCATGATTTCACCTAATCGTATCTTATTCTGGGATCCACCCATGCGTAAACTACGTCCGCTATTAAATTTCCAATAACTACCAATACACCAAATACGAGAACGAGAGCCATCATTACTGGGTAATCTCTGCTGAAAACTGCATTTACCGCTAATCTACCCATTCCAGGCCAACCGCAGACTGTTTCTACCAAAACTGCTCCACTGAAAAGACCAGGAAGGGACATACCAAATATCGTTATTAGGGGTAATAGAGCATTTTTTAGGGCATGTTTATAAATAACAGTTCTTTCACTCAGTCCTTTGGCTCTTGCAGTAGTTATATATCCTTCTCTTAATACGTCTAACATGCTTCCCCTTGTATATCGGGTAAGTCCTGCCATTCCTGCCGTTCCTAAGACAAAAGCAGGAATTATAAGATGTTTCAAATAATCAAATATTGTAGGGCTAACAATTCGCGGATCAACCATTCCCGATGAGGGAAGCAAACCTAAACTCACTGAGAAAATCAATATCATCATAAGTGCAAGCCAAAAATTTGGTAGAGAGATACCCATAAATGCTCCTATTGTGGCTAGATGGTCAAAAAATGAATATTGTCTCGTTGCGGAGAAAACTCCAACGGGGATTGCCACAATTACTGCTAAAATCATCGCGCTTAATGTAAGTTCTAGTGTAGGAATTATTCTCAACTTTATCAGTTTGCTAACAGACATCCCTGGAATTATTCCTATCGAAATACCAAAATCTCCTTGAATTATACTCCACAACCATTTGGGATATTGAACATAAAGCGGTTTGTCTAAACCAAGGTTTTCATTTACCCTTGCTAATGCAACCGGGTCAAAGGCCTTTTCACCCAGCAAAACGCTCGCTGGAGAGCCGGGTGCGAGATGAATAATGGAAAATGAGATAACCGAGATGCCGAGAACTAAAGGAATCATAACAAGGATACGTCTTATAATGTAATTTGCCAAGGACATCTCAGTACCCACAAAAATAAGGGATCAGAAGATAAAAAAGTTGTGAGGTTGATGACATGTTTAATACTCTAACGGTCTGATAACATTAATTTTATCAACTTCCTCAAAATGCACGTCGTTAGTAATTATAGTTTTGATGAACTTCTCCTCCATAACTGCTAGATAAATACAATCGAAAAAATTGAGTTTATATTGATTGAGATATTCCTTGGCCATGATGATATGTTCTTTATAAACTGGCTCAATATGGATTGGTAGAGCTAAGAGTAATTCTAGGGCTGCAGAAGATTTATTCCTTCCGATAAATCTGTCTATAACTTCCACGACTTCTGAAATATTTAGTGATGTCGTAACGCCTATTACTTTATCCTTCTCAATGTCTTCTATGATTTTTTTGCATCTCTGACCGAATTCTGGATGTGCCTGTGCAGTATAAACAAATATATTGGAATCAATGAAAGTTCTCATTCTAATCTAGCTCTAACTTCGTGGATTGCTTCCACAGCATCTTTTTCAAACTTAGCGATTCCATATAATTTGTCAGCTATGTTTTCAATCTTCTTTGGGACTTTTATCTCTATTCCATCTTCCTTTGGTATAAGAGATAGCGTCATGCCAGACTTTAGATGATAAACTTCTCTAAGCTCTTTTGGTATAGTGATCTGAAACTTCTCAGTAATTTTGGATTTGTATACCATTCTTACTCCCATACCAATATAAATTAAACCGTATATAAACACTTGGATCTAATCTAGACAAAAAAATCTTAATCTCGATACTCTGGCTTAATATACCACTTTTCTATGTCCCAAAGGATTCCTGCTGGTGTGCCGAATATTCCAGTATCAGAGTCGAACTTCTTATTAACTCCAACAACGGCCTTTGTGTAGTATAGAAATAAGTATGGATAATCCTTGGCTATTTCTTCCTGAAACTTCCAGTACAGTTCCTTTCTCTTTTCTTTATCACATCCAGGTACCGAAATGGCTTCATCAAGAAGTTTATTCACTTCTTCGTTGTGGTAAGAAATAAAGTTAAATGCCCCAGCCTTTTCTGAATGCCAAATACTCGACGCATCTGGATCTATTCCTAAACTCCAACCTAAAACACATGCATCGAAGTCTTTGCCTGTAATTTTATCAATAAAGGTTGGCCACTCTAAATATTGGACTTCTACTTTAATCCCAAGATCTCTCAATTGATCTTGTACTATTACGGCTATTTTCTCTCTTCGTTTGTTCCCTTTGTTAGTTATTAGAGTGAATTGGAAGTCCTTTCCATCTTTTTCTAATATTCTGTCACCGTCTATATCCTCAAAACCCGCTTCTTTTAAGAGTTTTTTTGCTAATTCAACATTATACTCTGGCGTCTTAACATTTGGATCAAAAGCCCAGGATATTTTTCCCATTGGAACGTTACATTCCTCTCCGTATCCAAAAAAAACCTCTGAAACTATCGTTTTCTTATCGATGGAATGTGCTATTGCCTCTCTTACTTTAATATCCTCGAAAAATTCATTTTTTAGGTTAAATCCTAAATAGCCATAGGCTAATGTGTCATAAACATATACATCGACATCAGGATTCTCCAAAAATCTTGGAACCTGATCAGGCTCTATGGTAGTAACATCAACCTCTTCTGTATGGAGTTGTTCCTGAAGAACTATTGCATCAGGCACAACTTTGTATATAATTTGATCTAGATACGGTTTTCCATCATAAAAGTCATCGAACGCTACTACAGTTATATGATCGTCTGGAATCCATTCTTTGAATTTGAAAGGTCCTGTACCTATCGGGTTGGTATTAAATTCTGCAGTATTGATATCTACTCCTTTAAGCAAATGGGCTGGCAAAATTCCGTAACCTGTAGCAATGAGAAAGGCACAATCAGCCTTTTTTAGATGAAACGAAACGGTATGGTTATCTATAATTTCAACTGACTCTAAGTTTACGACATCGGCCTGATTTGGAGCATTTGTATTGGGGTCTTTAAAAGTATCATATGTAAATTTAACGTCTTCAGCGGTAAATTCGTGCCCATCATGGAATTTTATTCCTTTTTTAAGGGGGAAGGTATAAGTTAGACCGTCTTCCGATATGTTCCATCCTTCTGCCATTCTCGGATAGGGCTCTAAAGTCTTTGGATCAATACCTATGAGTGCATCGTATACTAATTCACAGATGTCCATTGAAGCACTATCGCTAGCCAGGATTTCATTCAATACCTTAGCATCTCCTATTGAGCCCCAGACAAGTGCTCCCCCATATTTTGACGGCTCCTTAACTTCTTTGGTTTGAGCCAAACATCCACTAAGAAGTATAGCAACTAGTAGGAGAGCAACATAAGTTTTCTTTTTCATTACGGTTGCCTCAATCTATTATAATCGGATGATTTAAAAATCTTTTCTACTCTTCATAATTCTTCAATTTCCTTCTAATCGCTGCAACTTTTTAACATGCTGTTCTGCTTAACCCGAATTTGGAGAACCAAAAAATGCTATTGATGATTAAAATCTTTCCATATATAATGAAAATTTAAAAAAAAATTGAGATCCCACATGGTTGGCGGACTATGACGACTTACCGCGTTTATAAGCTTCTATTCTCTCTAATTCACATTGATAACAGATTTTGGTTATAGGATTTACTGCAAAGCCCAAATACTCATGGTTGCAGATCTTGCAGATGTTTTTGATCTCCTTTTCACTCCATGCAGGTTTTGATATCATACAAGCAATACTATATGATTTGGAGATGTTAAGATTTTAGTAAACAGATATGAGGTATAATTACCAAAAATGGTATTCAAAATAAGTTAAATACAATATGAACAAATATGTAACAAAATTTACAAAATTGATTGGGAAAATAGGTTTCTCATCGAAATGAGAAATTAAAAATTTAATTCTTGTTTCATTGTATCTATTTCTTCAATAAAGCCCCAAAAATCTCTAGCGATTTCATTAACCATTTCTTCTTTCTTTTTTTCAGTCATAACCTCAGAATCCTCTAAAAACTTACCATAACGGTAAAAGAAAGATACGTGGGCAAGTTCATGCGCAATTACACCCATTATTGCTTTATCCGATAATCTAGAAAGAAAACTGCTATAAAAAATAATTTCGCAGTATCTCTCGCTTGTTGTTCCATAATGGTAGAGAGTTAACCCAGTAGCTTTAATGTTTTTGTCTTCTTCAATTCTAATTTCTTTTAATAATTCTTTTATCTCCTTTAGGTTTTTATCAGGAATTCGAGCTAAAGTCTTTAAAACAAGGTCTCTTATTCGTTTATCTTTAATCAAAATCCTCAACGAATTTGTCTGCATGTTTTACCACACTTAAATTCCATATTCTTTTTTTAATTCATCAATTACTCCTAGTTTTATATAATCTAAAACAGTTCCCCTAGCCTCTTTTATTTTCATAGTGTTAATTAATTCCTCATATTTGCCTCCTGCGAGGCCGTCTGCAATTAAAGCCGCTCCTTGAGCACCCTCTTTAACGTTCTTTGCATTTGGAAATCCCTCTAAATTTCTCACCGGCGCTATACCTTTGAGTTCTCTAGCCAAATCTTCTTTAATTTTTTTGATTTTAGATAATCTTCCTGAGAGAAGGATTTCTCTAGGTTTGACAGAGGATGTAAGTCTCAATGCATCTTTAACAGCGCTTTCTATCAGTGCCTTCCATGCCTCATCATATTTTTTATTACTACCTACCAACATACCTAACTCTTCAGGAGTAATGTCTTCGCCTACGAAATATCTTATACCTCCTTGAAAAAGCATTTCTTTTTTGAAGCCTGAAACGAGGTAAGCCAACTCGCTGTCCATTCCGCCTAAGGAAAGAAATCCAATGCCGCCAACTGTTCCGCCAATACCGTCTATTACTTCTCCGTTTTGAACAGCTATGGTGGCTTTATACCCGAAACCCATCTCCAATAAAATAAATGACGTCTGATCGTAGCTTTTTTGGTTTTTTCTTGTCTGATCCCAGATAGCCAAGGCTGTGACACATAACTTATCCGCGGTGCCCATATCGATTTTGTTAATTTTTCTGTACGCAGGAACCGTCGTTAGGTGTATTATGCCAGGTACAAAATACACTGGCAACCCGTCCTTTTTTAATTGTTCTATAGACTTTCGCATTCCGAATATGCTCCTCTTTTCTTCTTTCTTAATCAAGGTCATGAGAAAGAGATCCTTCTCGTTAATATCATCGATCTCAGTGACTGGAATTCCGTATCCAGAAGGTCCAACAACCAGATCAGGATCTATGGATCTTATGATATTGGAAATGAGTTCAGAATCTTTGGATATATCATCAGTAGAGACTGATTTGTCGAGAATAATTTTATCGTTTTCTAACCCGAAAAAATCAAAGGTTTTTGTCCCAGGATCTATCCCGACTACTCTAACCATGAATCAGGTTTAATTATCTATCTTTTTAATCTTTTGGTATTTCGAAATATTTGAAAGGGCGAAAATATTGGATACCGGGTAATTACGCGGTTATAAGATATCGAAGTAGAATCAATTGGTTGAACAATAATTGTCTGCCAAAGCGTAATATATAAAGAAGTTGAAAAATTTGATTGATTCATATAAAAAACAAAAGATTTATACTTAGTGTAGATTCTAAAGTGAAGGATACTGCAGTAAAAAATAGCAAACCGACTGATAGGGTGATATGGTTGATGCTAATTGGAGAGGCACTCGTTGGTAAAGAGCCTGAGATAGCTCACATAGATTTAATCATAGGCAATAAAGATGGTCCTGTTGGTATTGCTTTTACGAATAGTCTTGCTAGTTTATCAGTGGGACATACTCCTTTACTTGCGGTAATAAGACCCAACCTAATGCCTAAGCCTGCTACTCTCATCGTCCCAAAAGTTACTGTTAAGGATTTGGATCAGGCAAGTAAGATATTCGGCCCGGCTCAGGTAGCAGTAGCCAAAGCTGTGGCAGACTCTGTGGAAGAAGGAATTATTCCTGAAGATCAAGTTGACGATCTCGTAATTATTTGCAGTGTATTTGTCCATCCCGGCGCGGAAGATCTTGAGAAGATATACCACTACAATTATGGAGCCACGAAATTAGCGATAAAAAGAGCTATGACCGACTACCCACCAATAGATAAAATAATGTACGAAAAGGATAGAGCAGTCCATCCGATATATGGGATAAGAAGACCAAGACTGTGGAGGCCCCCTTACCTACAAATCGCCTTGGATATACCTAATCTGGTAGAAACGAAGAGAATAGTAGATGAATTACCCCAGAGAGACATGATTTTGCTTGAAGCCGGCACCCCCTTAATAAAAAGATACGGAGTTGGGGTGATAAAGGAGATAAAAGAGATCTGGAAGGACGCCTTTGTAATCGCCGATCTTAAGACATTGGATGTTGGAAAAGTAGAGGTAGACCTCGCTTTTGAGGAAACAGCAGATGCAGTAGTGGCATCAGGACTTGCCTCTAAAGAGACCTTGGACAACGTAATTTATGAGGCGCACAGGCTCGGTATATACGCTGTCATAGATATGATGAATGTTCAAGATCCTTTGAAACTCCTGAATTCGTTGGAAGAAAACCCTGATGTAGTAATCTTGCATCGCTCCATAGACAGGGAAATAACCTTAGGAGAGGAACAGAGTCAACTAGAACTAATAAATGAGATAAAGAAGGAAGCAAAGAAGGCAAAAAAGAAGATCTTAGTTGCGGTTGCAGGTGGAATGAGGCCTGAAACTACGAGAAATGCATTAGAAAGCGGCGCCGATATAATAATAGTTGGAAGATATATAACTCAATCTAAGGATGTAAAGAAATCGGCAAGAGAATTTTTAGAATTCTTGGGAGAAGACACAGATCTTATGAGGGAGCATATAGAATAGTTATTCTTAAAGAACGTTGGGTGCGATTGTTGAATTTAGAAAGCAAGAGATATATCCTCGGAAACCATCCCTGTCTGGGAAGTCAGGCCAGTTGTAAGGGAAGAATCCATTTACCAGTTGCTAAAGAATGCAACATTAGATGTATTTATTGTATGTCAGGAAAAACAGATAGTAATTACCCGGGCGCAACATACAAAGTAATAACTCCCAGAGAGGCTTTGAATATAGTAGAAAGAGCGGTAAAGAGGCACGACTATATTAGAGTAGTTGGAATATCTGGTCCGGGCGATCCTTTAGAAAACTCTGAGACCTTTGAAACTCTTTTTCACATAAAAGAGAGGTCCCCCTCCCTAATAAGATGTATTTGTACTAATGGACTGTTAGTAGAGGATTATTTGGAATTTATAGAGGGATACGTAGATGTAATAACGATAACGATGAACACCCTAAACATTAAAGAGGGCTCCAAGATCTATAAAAGAGTAAATTATAAAAATAAAATCTATAAAGGAAAAGAAGGCTCTAAGTTATTGATTAAAAAGCAACTGAAAGGATTAAAATTGATATCCGAGAAAGAGTTATTAATAAAAATAAATACTGTCTTAATTCCAGAGATTAACTCAAATTCTATATCTAAACTTGCAAAAAGAGTCTCAAGATACGCTGATATTATGAACATCATACCTTTAGTATCTCATGATCTTCTAGAACCAACTATGCATGAAATAGCGCGTATCAGAGAAGAATGCGAGAGATATGTATCTCAATTTTATTCCTGTAGAAGATGCAGATCAGATGCGCTAGGAACTCTAAACGAGGGATATTTAAGCACAGAATACTTATAATCAGAACATTTTTTAAGAACGTAGATATTTTTAGATGTGTGCAGGGGTGTCCGAGCGGTCAAAGGAGATGGGCTTAGGACCCATTGGCTTAGTGCCTTCGGGGGTTCGAATCCCCTCCCCTGCACCACGACCTTCTGAACGCACAACAATCGAAGATTGTTGGCGCGCCGAGAATCGAAGATTCTCGTGCGAGGTCGATCATCAGGTCGAATTCCACCTTCTGAAAGGTGGATCATCAGGTCGAGTTGCTGCGCAACTCAACATCTCAACTAGAACTTCTTGATAAAATAGAATATCGTGCAAGGTGGATCATTTAGTAACATTCCTTCGGTAAAATCTTCAAAATGTCCGCATACTATCTTCAATTTAGTTTTTCTACTTTATATTAACTTAGAAGA
>CAYFZR010000034.1:0-35041 GCA_964347835.1 uncultured archaeon | reverse complement strand
AAACCATGCCTGGTCTTTGTTGCTTTCATGCCTTATGATATACAAACCTATTAATTTTTTCTTTCCTCTTTCAAGTTCTTCCATTGTTATATTCTTTTTAGTCTTTTCAAACTCTTTTAAAATATATTTTTCGACTTCTAATTCGTTTTGGGGAGTCGTCGCAATGTAAGATGTAAGATAACTCTCGTATCTTCTCGAAGGGTAAAATGAGCCCACTTCATAGGCAAGTCCTCTTTTATCTCGAAGCTCAACAAAAAGTCTTGAGCTCATTCCCACACCAAGTATAGAATTTAAGACTTTTAAGGCTGGATATTCTTTGCTTTGGATTTCGGGTCCTAAATAACCGATCAAAATGAATAACTGTTCTCTTTCTTTTTTCTCTCTTACATCTTTTTTTTCAGGAGACTTAACTTTCAAAATAGGAATTGGTGGAGTTTCCTTAGATTCAAAACCTTTAAAAGACTCTTTTACTATAGAAATTGCTTCTTCGCTTTTAACATTTCCAACTATAACAAGAACCATATTGTTCGGCGTGTAATATTTTTTATAGAAATCGACGAGGCTTTCTCTATCTAATTTCCTCACTGTTTCCTCTTCTCCTGAAAGAGGCGATCCGTAGGGATGCCCATCGTATAATGTTTTCAAAAATAGTTTGTGGGTTTTTTCAAACATATTGTCTTCTTGAAACTTAATTTCTGCTAAAACGATATTTCTTTCCTTCTCTATTTCTTCGGGATCGAAAACAGAGTTCATCGTTATATCAGCGAGTATATCCAACGCTTCATCATAAAATTCTTTCGTAGATTTCATGTAGATTTCACAATAGTCTTCTCCAACTGTCGTGGATAGACGTATGCCCAATGATTCGGTTTCTAATGCTATATCTTCCGCGCTTCTTTTTTCAGTACCTTTCAAAAGCATATGTTGGACAAAATTCCTTATTCCGCTTTCATTCTTGTCTTCTGTCCAAAGACCGGCTTTGATGAATAACTCAAAAGCAACGATATCGTTTGCACGGTTCTCTTTTATTATGACCGTCATTCCGTTGTCAAGAACAACCTTTTTGATGCCATTTTTAGCTATTTCTTCTTGAGCTAGACCTATTTGTGCTATAACTAGTGTAAAAACTAACAGATATGCTGTTTTTTTCATTTTAATCTCCTTTTGGCTTAATGATTACGATAGAATAGTTTTCTTTTCCGAAGTATTTTTGAGCGACTCTTATTACGTCTTCCTGAGAGACTTTTTTTATCCCATCGGGATAGTTTATCGCGAAATTATAATCTCCGGCTATGTTCTGGTAATAGCCTAACATTCTTGCCTGTTGAAGATTTGTCTCCATTTCGTAAGAGTACCCTATTATAAGCTGTTTTTTGGCTTTTTCTAACTCTCCAATTGGAACAGTCTCTTTAGTTAGCTTCAATACCTCTTCGATTATTTCATTTTCTGCCTTTTCTAAGTTCTCCTCTTTTAATGTAGATGTAATTAAAAATAGACTAGGTTCTTTTAATGTCAAGAAATAGGCATTTATACTCGTTACGAGTTGTTTCTCCTCTTTAATATTTAGATTCAGTCTAGAACTTCTACCTTCTCCGAGAATCGTAGCAATTAGATCTAAAGTATAGATATCTCTACTTTCAGCGCTTGGCCCATGAAATGCAATTCCCATGTAAGTTTGCTCAAAATCTCTCTCCAAAATTTTTCTTCTGGTTTTGTTCTGTGGCTTTTCTTTTAAATAACTTGTTTGAGATATATTTTTAGGTTTAAAGTCTTTAAATGCAGATTCTACCTCGGAAACGACCTCTTCTGTGTTTATATCTCCTACTATCACAACAACTACGTTATTTGGAACATAGTATTGTTCGTGGTAATTCAAGAAATCTTCTCTTTTTATACCGGAAATACTTTCCATTGTTCCTAAAACAGTTCTTCTATATGGATGGTTTAGAAAGGCTGTTTCAAAAAGATAATTATACATGAGATGGTAGGGGTTGTCCAAAGATCTTCTTTTCTCTTCCAAAATAACCATTCTTTCCTTTTCTATTTCAACCGGATCGAAAGCAGAGTTCATTATAGCGTCTGAGACTACATCTAGGGCAACATCAAAATATTGACTTGCAACCACTACATAATAATGGGTAAAGTCCATGGAGGTAGCAGCGTTATTGTATCCTCCAACAGAATCGATTTCAAGATCGATCTGACCTACTCCTCTTTTTTCCGTCCCCTTGAATAACATATGCTCGAAGAAGTGGGAAATCCCGTTTATTCTGTCATCTTCGTTTAAAGAACCCGTGCCCACAAATATGTCTAAAGCCACTATGGGAGTTGCATGAACCTCTTTGACTATTAAAGTCAAACCGTTATCGAAAACCGTTCTGGTTATTAAACCCTCTTTTTTAAGCGCAGGTTTTGAAGGTTCTTCAGCAATACAACCGCTAAAAACTGTTATTAGAAATACCAGTAAAACCAAAATTGAGATTCTATTTTTCATGAATTAAGAAAGTAGATATTTTATATAATTATGTTACTCCCTTCAACTATCCCTTCTTTTATAATTTTAAAAAAATAAAAAAGAAAGTTTAATCTATTTTTCCACGATTTTCTTGAATTCCTCCTCTGAAAAAGCCTTTAGAGTCTCGATATGCACTGATCCCATCGTAGAGATCTTAGCAATAGCATTCAACGCTGCTTCATCGTTGGGAAATTCTGAGATTGCCACGTAGTCATACCTTCCAAAAGTTGCGTAAATCTCCATTTTGCCGCCTAAACCCTCAATAACTTTGCGAGCCTGATCGATTCGCTCTGGAGCACTTTTTATGTCCATTTTACCTTCTCTTGTAAGCTTTATCACAGATATGTAAGTTGGCATGATTTTTCACCTCCTTTTATTTTTGATATTTTTGTCATAGCGCTCTGCACTAGGCGCTAAATCATAAAGAAGGGAATTACTCCCCATCCTCTCCCAACGAAGGGGCAACGCCTAGATGTTTTGTTGAAACAATTAGCTATTACATTTGCTGAACTATACGGCAGCACGAGCTTTCTCCAGGTCATCCGCACCGATAACTACCCGGTTACTTGTGGCCAAGTAAACAAGGTCGATGTTTACCCCGGCGTCGGCTATGCGGCGTGTGATCTTCCCTAACTCGCCTGGTCTGTCTTCAACTTCGATGACCAAGACTGAGCGCTCATCGCGAACATCATAGCCGGTTCCTTTGATGGCGCTTCGGGCCGCGTCCGCGTCCTCTACCAAGATGTGTAAAACCCCTACGCCTTCACAGGGAAATCCACAAAAGCCATCGATGTTTATGCCGGCCCTCCCTAAGGCCTCGCCCACGTCGGCGAGCGTTCCCGGTCGGTCTGGCAAAACAATTGTCAAATCCTTAGTCACGATCCTCCTCCTCCTTTTTTATTTAAAGCAAATACTCCTCTTATCCTCATTTTTTCAGACCCTTTTAAAATATTTATTTTACTTCCTTCTGCTCTAACGCTTTTTTGACATTATCGAGAGAGCGCTCCATATGCTTCTCCATCTCCTTGCTGAACATGACCCTGTCCATAATACTACCTAAGATCCCGTAGGGCAAATCGTAACTCACAAACCATTGGAGGATTGTTCCTCGATCAGTAGCCTCAGTCGATAATATGCTCTCGAAAGGCATCCCAGAAGTCGACTTTCGAACGGTCTTCTCATGAGGGATATATAATTCGTCTACAACTTCGAGCTCCATCTTCCTGCCAGCAACCTCGAAGACTGCTCTTCCCTTAACTCCTTCTATATTACAAAGACACTCCCCTTTCGGATGGTAGATCACCTCCACACTCTTTATGAAGGTGAAGTAGGACGGATACTTCTCAACATCCTCTAATAGAGTCCACACCCTATCAACAGGTGCTTCAATACTAACGGTCTTCTCGATTCTTCCCAATGCAATCCCTCCATGCTCATTTCTACCGCACTTAGGCGATAGGCAATTGGTCAACAAAGTTAGATTTACTTCTATTTTTCATCTAATAGTTGAGTATGGGTTTTAATTAAATATTGAAAAGTATTTATAGGTCTAACAGTAAAAAAATTTCGCACGTACACTTACTCTTCTCTTATTGCAGCTTTAACCTTCGCAACTATGTCTGGGGGGATCTCACTCATGCCGTGCTCTGTTTTGGCATGTTCGGCAACCTTCCCCATGAGTTCCTCATCAGTTTCGGCACGGGCCACGAAATCGCAATCCATTCCAACATCTCGGCAGTGCAACATCTTAGCCGTATTTTTCACCTCCTAATTGGGTATTTTACCATCGCGCCTCACACCTGGCGCTAATTGTGAAAATAATTAATACAAGGATTTCTACGCTACTCAAATTTAAAAAACATACTATCTACCCTCCCAAGCGTTTATTTTGTGCCTTTCAAAATATTTATAATTTATTTATTATTTTTTGTTTTTAGATAATTGCCGATATTATAAAATGGATTTTGGATAAGAATTAATTAACTGTTATTAAGTCTCTTTTCTCCGATAAATTTTTTATTTCCTGCCAACGTATATTCCGTATCCCACGTATTTTAAATACGACAAAATACTCTTGGGGGCTGTCACTGTTTCTTTTGCGAACTTCCTGTAGGCTGGACTTGTGATGCACTGGGACAGAAATCTATACCATGCTCTTGAGAAATCCCTAAAGTCAAACCACCTAATTTCGTCAATCCACTGGCTTAGAGCATTGACTTTGTAGGCTCTCACTACTATGTCTGTCAATCCTGAGCCTTCCAACAATTCTTTCCAACCATCAGAGGTTAGAAATTCCGCTTTAGCCATGGTGCGAGATACATATTCGACCAATTCTGTTGGAGGTGGTGTCTTTATCCAAGTGCACTCATTAAGTCCAATGTATCCTCCAGGCTTTGCTACGCGCACATACTCGTTCACCGCTCTCTGTTTATCTTCTACAAATGCGGTTACGGACTCGCTGATTACCGTATCGAAAAGATCATTCTCGAAAGGGAGGTTTTGGGCATCTGCAACCCTAAATTCAACTTTATTCTCTAACCCTTCTCTTTTCGCCCTTTCAACTGACCTTCTGATCATCCTTTCAGAAATGTCTACACCAACCACTCTACAGCCATAATTTTTTGCAATGTAGCAAGGAGTTTTTCCAACGCCGCAACCAACATCTAAGACGTATGTGTCTTTGTCTATGTGGCATAACTCAATTAGTTCTTTTGTGGCACCCAAACACCCCATATGTTTTGTGATACCCATATCAGCTTGCACTTCAAAGTAAAGATTTTCTTGTTCTGAAATTTCATTCTTAAAGCCTTTAGTACCCATTTCATCATCGCCTCAGTTAAATTTATTTTTTTACTATTTAAGCGTTTTGCATTGCTTTTTTGTAAAAATATGTTTAAAATACAAACAATTTAGTTGGATAAGCTTGCAATACGCTTTTAAAAATTAGATATCCGGTTTCCTTATTATGAAATCCAATTGGAAAAAATAAAAGAGTCTATGGTTTATTTAAATTACTTTTAACTTATCTGTTAATCCATGCAATAATGACTCCACCCAGTAAATCAATGACCAATCCTTCTATAGACCAGTAAAAAATCAGCATAGTTGGTAGGTTGATCAATAAATACGTCGCTAGATAACCCGGGATTCCCCCTACAAAAAAAACCAGCAATCCGTAGGTTAACCCTTTCTCTAAAATACTCTTTCCTGGTATGCCTTCTCTGATCACTACATATACAAAAGCGAATAGTATTCCAGCAATTATGCTAAACAGAATGGAGTATAAATAGAACGAGGCTGGTGGAGGTCCTGCAGTCGGCATCATAATTTTGCTCCAGACTGGAAAATATTTTTCAATCATGTAATACTCCAGCGTGAGCATCGAGACTATAACGTAAATTATTTGGGCTATGATTGCAAACAATATTCCTGAAAGGAAAATTCTTCCTATTCTGATTCTTCCTGCCATTTTAAACCCCCTTTTTTATGTTAAAATACTGGGTTCTGTTAAGTTATTGCTGTTAATGATAAAAAATTTTGGGGTTAAACCTAATCTTAGCAAGTATAATGAGCGAAGAACTATTCTCGAAATGCTCAAAACTATTGCTGATTTAAGAGAAGTCAGGTTATAGAGGACCGATTTAGGTAAATTTAAAGAGAGATAGATTAGAAGGGGCTGATTTAACCGGTATATCTTTCGACACAACCACAATTGAAACTCTAAAGTTATGCCTCTTAGAGGGCGCACTTGCTAAGTAATTAAAAATTTCTTTTATTAGTTTAATAAACCGGCAAACCTTTAAACAAAAAAAATAGCCTTCTGAACGCTGAACCAGTCATGTGCATTTTTTCGGTAACCAATTTGAGAAGATATGCAATTTTTAAAAATGAAGAAAGATAAACTATAAACTCCGAAATCCAATTATGCCTAACGGTTCGCAGTAAAAAGAAGTTTGCGGAGCAAATTTGGGCATCAGTTTTTTATGCTGTGTTGTATGAATTTGTCCGAAACCTGCCAAATGTTTATGTTTCATTTTAGTAATTTCTTTATTGAAGAGAAATTCCCACAAGGTGAATAAGTATGAGTAGAGTTGATTTTTCAAAAATCGCCACCAAATACGAAGATTATTCATCGGTTCAGAAATACGCAGGAGAGGTACTTTTGAAGCTTTTAGAGATCGGAAACAGTGAAGATGTTTTAGATTTGGGATGTGGTGTTGGTAATCTAACAAAAATGATAAAGGAAATAACTAAGGGTAAAGTGGTTGGAGTTGACCCATCAGAGGGAATGATTAAGGAGGCAATAGAATATAGCAGGGGTTTAGGTATAACTTTTGAGGTAAAAAGTGCGGAAGAAATAGAGTATAAAAATTGTTTTGATGTAATATTTTGCAATTCTTCACTTCAATGGTTTAGAGAGCCAAAAAAAGCGATTGAAAATTGCTACACAGCTTTACAAAAAGTTGGTAGAATTGGAATCCAGGCACCAGCTAAAAGAGTATATAGCCCTAATTTTATAGAAGCCATTGAAAAAGTAAAAGAAGACCCAAGAACAAAAGATATTTTCGCTCACTTTAAGGAGCCTTGGCTTTTGCTTGAAAAAGAAGATGAATATACGAACCTATTAGAGAAAATCGGATTTAAGGTCGTTTTTTCTAAAATAGAAAGTATAAAAACGAAACACACACCTGAAGAAGTCTTTAAAATATTTTCTTCTGGAGCTGCTTTAGGCTATTTAAACCAGGATTTTTATGATGTAAAAATTGATGAGGATTATATTGATACTTTTAAGAAGATTGTAAAAGATTCTTTTGTTCAGCAGGCAAATGAGGAAGGAGAAGTTGAACTGATATTCAACAGGGTATTTTTAATGGCAATTAAAGAGTGAAAAACACGGACAACTCCATATAATGGATCTTGGAGTCGTGTCATGTGTGAAGTCCCTATTTCCGACCATGGGTTAAAGCCCTTCACGGAATACCATGTTTGCATTTGAAGTTCCAGCATTTAATTAATCCTCCTTTCCAGTCATGAAAAAATTCGTCTTTTAACCGCTGTTAGACGACGTAGGCATTTCTGCAGCATATGCGAACGCGTATTTTTGATATTTAATCAAATTAAAGTAAATCGAGTCAAATAGTCACATATCCCGTCATCTTCAAGCTTTCTAATTTCCATTTCTACCTTACATTCTACGCCTGCCTGTTGAGCAACACCTTCAAAGAAAGGGATTATATTCGGCCAAGAAATGTGTGTCTCGATATTCAACTTCTTAGCAATCCGAAAATATCTGCATGACCCGAATATTCTCACTACTGTCTCTTCAGGAGTATATTTGAGAAATTCAAAATTGTATTCTGGACTACTGGTATATATCGTTGAAATAAGAACTATTGCAAGTGCTCTGGTATCTCTTGGCATATCTACTTCCCTTTCTTGTATCTCTACGGTCTTCAGTTGGCCTAATTCTCTGAAGAGAGACTTGGAAATCGAATCCACCTTATCCCAACCACATTGATGACCAATATGCTTTAAGGTAAATCCATAAAATGCTGCCGTAACATTGGAAAGTCTCAGAGCTAACTCATCAACGGTCTTGGGGAAAATCTTCTCTAACAAGTGTTCCTCTATTTCTTTATCGGGATACTTATCTTTTCCTCTGATACGCTTCATTTCTTCATAACATTTTATATCAGTCATAATAACACTCCATTCTTTGACTTGAAACCCTTTTTAATATAAATAACGCCTATGTCGTATAACTTAGTATATTAAAATTCCTGTATTTCTTCAGCTTATCCAATGCGATTTTGGAAAGAATAGTATAGCGATCTTTTTTTCCCTTTCCTAATTAGAGGAAAAAGCTTACGTGCACAAAGACCTTCTCAAATGTCGGTCTAATAAGGGTCATTACCTCCGGTAATCAAATTATGGGGGTATGCAGTTTTTTAATCAAAAACTGTCAAAAGGTTTCTTCTCAAAATAATTTGATATAAGAGTATACCCTAAAATGAAAATTTGGATTTTAGTAGTATCTGGTTCTGACCGAATCTTCCATCGTTGAAATAAATACATTTAAACAGAATACTCCTGCGCCAACAGCCGAACGTCGAGCGGCACGTCTTTGTTCTCGTCACGCACCAGCTTCATGGCCTCATTGGGACACTGCCCTAGTGTCTTTTACAGTAACCTTGTGTCAGAATAGTTACCTTGTTGGCGTTACGCAAAACCATAACACATTGGCCTACTCGACTATCAGAAGTTTCGATTTGACCTTACAAAGTTATTACTACATTTCCCTTTTTGTGTCCTTTTTCGACATACCGGTGAGCCTCGGCAATTTGTTCCAAGGGATAGCGTCTATCAATGACCGGTTTTATCTTCCCCGCCTCAATAAGCTCTTTGAGGAAGATTAGATCTTCTTTACCCGGGGATGCTATCCCACCTATTACCTTCTTGCCGCTTGTCATCGAGGTCCACAGCCCTTGAACAATCGGTGACAGCGTCATGTGGACAGCTCTACAATAGACTCCTTTATCCTTAAGCGATCTTACACAACCTGAAAACGAACTCTTGCCTACTGTGTCAAAAATGATGTCATAGGTCATACCGCTTTGAGTAAAATCCTCTTTAGTGTAATCAATGACCTTATCGGCTCCCAATGATTTGACCAATTCTACATTCGTGGTACTGCATACCCCGGCGACTTCCGCCCCAAAGTGTTTGGCAAGTTGTACCGCAGCAGTACCTAACGCTCCAGAAGCGCCACAGATAAGGACTTTTTGTCCGCTCTGGATATTTCCTTTTCTCAGAAAATGCAATGCCGTTAGTCCCCCAAAAGAAACGGCGGCGGCTTCCTCATAGGTCATATTCGCCGGTTTTAGTGCCAACACCCCTTCTTCAGACAGACATGTGTACTCAGCATGAGTACCAAATCCAAACTCGGTAGATCCAAAAACTTGGTCGCCTTCCTTAAATAGCTTTACATCTTTGCCTACTGCTTCAATCTCCCCAGCGAAATCAGACCCTAGTATTTTTTTCCTTGGTTTTCTCAGGCCCATAGCTATACGGAAGGGGAGCCAGGGCAAGGGAGGAATTTTGAAACTTCGAATTCTCACATCCCCTGACGTTACTGTTGTCGCATATATTCTTATCAGTACTTCATTGTCCTTAGGGATAGGTTTTTCTACCTCTTTGAGCTGAAGAACATCCGGTGGTCCGTATTTTGTGCATACAATCGCTTTCATAAGTATTTCTCCAAGGGTTGCTTTATTTCGATCTACATCTAAATATGCTCCACAGTTACTACTACATTTCCCTTTTTGTGTCCTTTTTCGACATACCTATGAGCCTCGGCGATTTGACTCAAGGGATAACATTTATCAATGACCGATTTTATCTTTCCCGCCTCAATAAGATCGTTAATGAGAGTTAGGTCTTTAGCATTCATGTTTGTAAGCATCGTCTTCGCTTTTTTGCTACCTATTATTGAAGTCCATAACATTAACAAGAAATTCCAGCGTAAAATGTCAGTTGTAATATAAATCCCTTTGTGATTTAATGAGCTTTTACAATTTAAAAATGAATTCTTAGCTACTGCGTCAAAAATAATGTCATAAGTCTGGCTACTTTTCGTAAAATCCTCTTTGGTATAATCAATGACTTTATCTGCGCCAAGAGATCGTACCATGTTTAGATTACTTGTACTACATACGGCAGTAACTTTTGCCCCAAATGATTTGGCTATCTGTATAGCAAAAGTTCCAACACTTCCAGATGCTCCATTAATAAGAACTTTTTGTCCGGGCCGAATATTCCCTTTATCTCTAAGGGCTTGCAATGCTGTGAGCGCACCCAGGGGTACTGCTGCGGCTTCTTCATAGGTCATATTGACAGGCTTTTTTATCACATCTTTTTCAGAAACACGTACGTACTCTGCATTAGCACCACCACTGGTGCTAAAACCAAAAACTTCATCATCTTTTTCAAACTGTTTTACATTTCTTCCTACTGATTCAATTTCCCCAGCCAGATTAAATCCCAATATATTTATTCTTGGTTTTATGAGACCTGAAAATATTCGTACGGGGAAGGCTGGGGTGCCACGTCGAATATGCCAGTCGAATGGCATTACTGCTACAGCACGTACTTTTATAACCACTTCATTGTCCTTAGGGATAGGTTTTTTTACCTCTTTGAGCCGAAGAACGTCCGGTGGTCCGTATTTTGTGTATACCATCGCTTTCATAGCATCCTCCTGCGGCACTATCCAAAACCTTCGGAATGCAACATTTCTATCAGAATCTTCTTTTAAAAGTTTTAGTCGCGCTAAAGAAATATCTTCCAACATTATAAATTATCTAAAAAACAAAATATCCACTCATGAAAAAGAGACTCTTCATACCTTTCTTCGCAGGAATTTTGCTTGCGTTTTTTCTCGCGTTAATAGGAAAAGATCTTTCTAACATACTCGCTTACAAGATCTACTTCTTAGAGAGACTTTTCTCCTTTATTGATTCAGAAAGAAATCGAGATTTTATGGTTATAGAAGTATCCAACATACTATCTTGTTTCATAATCGTTTGGGGCGGAATTATCTTCTCCAAACTTGAGATCCTTGTTTATAGAAACTTAGGAAGCGAAAGATATCGAAAGTTGGATAAAACCTGGGACATATTTTACAACTTCCTTTCTAAGTTCGATGAAAAATTTGAGAATCCCTCTCCCGTAAGATCTTGTATTTTATATCTCAGAATATTTCCTATATTTGGTCTATTCTACAATTCCTTTGTCTTCGTATACTTCGAGACAAAGTACTATCTAATTTACAGAAATCTTTTAATAAATCCTGTAATGCCCTACGAGTTTTTATTTTTAATTTTTTCTTGTTTTTTAGGCTTTAATTTAATAAAATATGTGGAAATTAGAGAAAATTTTATTTTAACTAGAATTCCTGATATAATTTATATTTTATTCTTTCTTATTATATTAAATTTTGTCTTGATTGGTTATTTGGAGTTGTATTATATTTACGGTTGATAGAATGACTGAAAAATTTAAATAAAATAAAGATGGGATCTCATTAATCGAGGGGGAAAGTTCAATGACGGTAAGGATTATTGTAGATGATTGTATAGGATGTGGGGCATGCGTCGATGTATGCGAACAATTCGTCTTAGAGATGGAAGATGACGTAGCGATTGTTGAAAACCCCGAAGACTGTATAGACTGCTATATGTGTGTTGATGAGTGTCCAAATGAATGTATTGAAATAGAGGAATGATAAAATGAAATTTTGCGTTGGCATCCTTGGTGCCACCGGTACGGTTGGTCAGAGGTTTATCCAGATGTTGTACCAGCACCCTTGGTTTGACCTAAGGGTCTTGGCAGCGTCTGAAAGATCTGCGGGAAGAAAATATGGAGAAGCCGCTAATTGGCTTCTGAATATGGAAATGCCAGAAGAAATTGCCACAGAAAACGTAGTGCTTACTGATGTAAAAGAAGTAAGAAAAGTTGACGATGTAGATATCGTATTCTCAGCCTTACCCTCTGACGTTGCTAAGAAAGTAGAAATGGAATTCGCTAAAGAAGGTGTGATTGTGTCCAGTAATTCTAGCGCCCTAAGAATGGAGGAAGACGTTCCTTTGATTATACCGGAAGTAAATCCTGACCACCTAGAAATAATTGATCTTCAAAAAGAAAACAGAGACTGGGAGGGTTTTGCGGTAACAAATCCAAATTGCACTGCTATACCGCTTACTCTAATCTTGAAACCGATATACGATAATTTTGGAGTTGAAAAAGTTTATGTAAGTACGATGCAGGCAGTTTCCGGAGCAGGATACCCCGGCGTTGCTTCAATGGAGATATTAGATAACGTGATACCCTATATATCTGGAGAAGAAGAGAAAGTTGAGAAAGAACCACTAAAAATGTTGGGAAAACTAAAAAATGGCAAATTCGAATTTGCCGATTTCGTTATTAGCGCTAGTTGTAACAGGGTCCCTGTCATGGAAGGTCATTTGGAATCTGTTTTTCTAACAGTTAAAGAAAAAATGGATTTGCAGGACCTTAAAAATATTCTAAAAAACTTTAGGTCAGTACCTCAAGATTTGAGGCTTCCTACAGCACCTGAGAATCCCATACACGTATTCGAAGAAGAGAATAGACCTCAACCACGCCTCGATAGAGATCTTGAAGGAGGCATGTCAATCTCAGTTGGAAGGATAAGGAAGGACGTCTCATCAGAAAATGGAATAAAGTTCACTATTTTAGGTCACAACTCTATAAGGGGCGCGGCCGGTGCATCGATTTTGAATGCTGAACTCATCATCGAAAAGTATTTGTAGATGAACTGGGCTTTATCAACTGAAATCTAGCGATGGAGGTGTTCAATGTGGCAGAAGAAAACATCGTATACATTGGTGGAAAACCCGTTATGAATTATGTTTTGGCTGTCGTCACCCAGTTTAACAACAACGCGAACGAAGTTGTAATAAAAGCCAGAGGAAGAGCCATAAGTAGAGCAGTAGATGTTGCAGAGATTGTTAGAAACCGGTTCTTGACCGATGTTGCTATCAGGACTATCGAAATAGGAACCGAAGAGTTGCCTACAGAAGGAGGAAACGTAGCAAACGTATCCGCTATAGAGATTACCCTTGCTAGGTAGCGTAGTTCCGGATTGCGGGAATCAGGAAGCTTTACCCGCATCTTTTTTAATTTTCAACCAAAAGGGAAAAATTAACCTCCATACTTATTCTAGAGTAGAATCGTTAAATTATTAAGATTGAATTGGTGTTATTGACAAGAAATTTATATAGTAATATTGAAACTTAAAAACCACCAATTTTTGAAACAGGAGATAAGATGATAGAGATTAGATTCCACGGAAGAGGTGGTCAGGGAGCAGTTACAGCGGCTCAGTTACTTGCTGAGGCAGCGTTTAATGACGGAAAATTCTCCCAAGCCTTTCCGTTATTTGGTGTAGAGAGAAGAGGTGCGCCCGTAATGGCTTATGCAAGAATAAGTGAAAATCCTATTCGCATAAGGGCGCAAATATACAATCCTGACCATGTAATCGTTCAGGATGAAACTCTATTACAAACCTGTTCAGATTTATTAAATCCCAATTGTCCGGCGCATGGAATAAAAGATAGCAGCACCATGCTCATAAACTCTAAAAAAGATCCTGGTGATATAAACTTAAATATTAAAAATTTAAAAACCGTAGACGCTACAAAAATTGCCTTAGATATACTGGGAATACCTATTGTAAATACGGTCATATTAGGGGCATTTGTCGCGATAACAGACTTAGTTAATGTAAATTCGCTAAAAGAGGTTATAAGATACGGTTTCCCCGAAAAACTTGCTGAAAGAAACATAAATGCAATTGAAATTGCTTTCGAGCAAATGAGGTCTATGTTATGAAGGTGACTATTGCCGGCATCATAAAAGATCCAGGAAGCAGTGTTAGGAACAAAACGGGTGATTGGCGTACATTTAAACCAATATTGAATGAATCTCTTTGCATTGCATGTGGTAACTGTCATAACTTTTGTCCAGACGGATCAGTGAATCCAAAAGACGATTTATATGAGATAGACTATGATCACTGTAAGGGATGCGGAATATGCGCAAATGAATGTCCTGTTGATGCTATAGAAATGGTAAAAGAGGAAAAATGATGTCTAAAAGGCGATTCCTCTCAGCAAATATTGCTGCTGCAGAAACTATAAGATTAATTAAACCTGACGTAATAGCAGCCTATCCTATCACGCCCGCTACGAGTATTGTAGAAACTCTCGCCAGTTATTGCGGACAGGGACTATTAAAGGCAGAATTTATACCAACAGAATCAGAACATAGCGCAATGAGTGCATTGGTGGGTGCATCAGCGACAGGTGCAAGGACTTTTACCGCATCTTCCTCCCAAGGAGTCCTACTCATGCATGAAATATTGTTTGCAGCAGCAGGAATGAAGTTACCCATAGTCATGGCAGTCGGAAACAGAGCAGTTAATTCTCCCCTGAATATATGGTGTGAACATACAGATTCTCTAGCACAGAGAGATTCTGGATGGATACAAATATATGCTGAAAACAACCAAGAAGTAGTAGACTCTCTTATAATGGCCTATAGAATAGCGGAAGATAAAGACGTATTGAACCCAGCCATGGTATGTTTAGATGGTTTTTTCCTGACACATACCTATGAGGCAGTCGAAATACCAGACGAAAGAAAAATTGATGAGTTCTTACCCCCTTACATGCCGGTCCATGCATTTCTAGACGTAGAAAATCCTATTACTCAAGGTCCGGTGGTCGGACCTGATTTCTTTACTGAAGTTAAATATCTCCAAGAAGTAGGAATGAAAAACTCGAGAAAAGTAATAAAAAAAGTGCATGAAGAATTTACGAACGCTTTTGGTAGGGAGTATGGATTTATAGAAGAATATAAAATGGATGATGCCGATATTGCCTTCGTTACCATGGGGTCTATGGCGAGTACAGGGAAGGAAGCAGTCGACATATTAAGAGAGAAAGGAGAAAATGTAGGTTTGATAAAACTCAGGGTGCTGAGACCTATACCCGACAAAGAAATAACAGAGGCTTGTAAGGATTTAAAAGGCATAGCGGTATTTGATAGAAATTATGGATTTGGGAGCGGCGGAATAACTTTTACGGAGGTAAAGTCTTGGCTCTATAAAAATAAGTTACACCCCACAATCCAAGACTTTATCGTCGGTCTAGGCGGTAGAGATATTAGGCTAGAGGATTTTTTAAACGCCTACGGTATCATAAAAGAGTCATCAATGAAAGAAGAATATCCAGAAATAGTTTGGCTTCAACTCAAAAATGAATTGGTTGATTATAATGAATGAGGAACTATTTGCTCCAGGACATAGAGTATGTGCAGGATGTGGAGGAACGGTAGCCGCAAGATTATTCTTGAAGGTTTTAGGAAAAAACACCATTGTAGTAAATGCTACAGGTTGTTTGGAGGTATCTACCACGATGTACCCCGAGACATCGTGGAGAATACCGTGGATCCATGTTGCCTTCGAAAATACAGCAGCGGTTGCCTCTGGTATAGATGCTGCGCTAAAAAAAATGGGTAAAAGAGAAGGTATTAATATAGTTGCTTTCGCAGGGGATGGAGGAACCGCCGACATAGGATTTCAGGCTTTATCCGGTGCAGCGGAAAGAGAACACGATATAATCTATATTTGTTATGACAACGAGGCTTACATGAACACAGGAGTCCAGAGAAGTGGATTAACTCCCTACGGGGCTATGACCACGACTTCTCCCTTCGGGAAAGTTCAGAAGAAGAAGGATATGCCTTTGATAATGTCATCACACGACATACCTTATGTAGCGACGGCATCGATTTCGTACCCAAGAGACTACATGAGGAAGGTAAAGAAAGCATCTGAAAAGAAAGGTTTATCTTATATTCACGTGCACGCTCCTTGCCCCACAGGTTGGGGCTTCGTGAACGAAAAATCAATTGAAATAGGGAGATTGGCTGTTGCTTCAGGAATGTGGGTTCTTTACGAGATAGAAGACGGTGTTTTCAACTTAAATATCAAAACCAGAAAAAGGATTCCTGTGCGAGATTACATTACAGCACAATCGAGATTCAAACATTTATCTGAAGAAGAAATAGAAGGAATACAAAAAGAGATTGATGATAGATTTGAAAGGTTGGGTAAATAGGTGGAAAAAAAGATTTTATCCAGATTAGAAACAGAAATGCTCCTCTTGAGAAGACATCTGGAAATATTAAAATTAGTAATAGAAAAACAGCCTATTGGAATCATAAAACTCTCTGAAATAACTGGCCTTCCTCAACACAAGGTAAGATACTCCCTAAGGATCTTGGAACAAGGAAATCTAATCGCGCCTTCCACACAAGGCGCTATTTGTAAAACCATACCTCAAGAATTTTTTGGACGTCTTTCAAAGAGAATAGATGAAATAAGCGAGAATATATCTAATTTGAATGAACTGATCAATAAAATAGACACATCAAAACTATAGCGAAAAATATTTATGCTACTTGTTTTCATGGTGCATGCTAACAATTATCAAGGAGAGGATAAGCGATGGTCGGAAAAAAGATTAGAATGGAAAGAATAATGAATAGAGAGAGTGGAAATACTCTAATAGTTCCAATGGATCATGGCGTTAGTTCAGGTCCGATAACGGGACTTGTTGATATGAAAGAAACTATAAATGCTGTAGCAGAGGGAGGAGCGGACGCAGTATTACTCCACAAAGGAATAGTGCCCTTCGGTCACAGAGGATACGGAAAAGACATAGGTTTGATAATACATTTATCTGGAAGCTCTTCTTTGAGTCCAGATCCAAATCATAAAGTTTTAGTTACAAGCGTAAAAAGAGCAATAAAATTAGGAGCCGATGCAGTATCTGTTCATGTCAACGTTGGAGCAGATTACGAGGGCGAGATGTTTCAAAAGTTAGGGGCGATATCTGAAGAATGTGAAGAGTGGGGCATGCCTCTGATCGGCATGATGTATCCAAGAGGAAGAAAGGTAGATGAAGAACATAACGTCGAATACGTAAAAATTGCTGCAAGAGTAGGAGCTGAATTAGGGGCAGATATAATAAAAACAAACTATACAGGAAGTCCTGACACATTTAAGGAAGTGATAAAAGGATGTCCGGTTCCTGTTATTATCGCTGGCGGTCCTAAAATGGTTACCGACGAAGATGTCTTAGAAATGGTTGCAGGGGCAATGGAAGTAGGAGCAAGAGGCGTAGCGATGGGCAGAAATATATTTCAGCATAAGAACCCGACAACCATGGTGAGAGCAATAGCAAAGGTAGTACATGAAATGGCAAGCGTAGAAGAGATTCTTCCTTTATTAAGGTGAAAATAATGAAAGAGGTATGGATAGATGTAAGAGATCTTTCGTGGAATGAGGCAAAACCTGTAGTAACCACCTCCCTTGAAAGCGGCGTCAACTGCATTGTTTCCTCTCATGATCTCGTAGAAAAGATTGTTGATCTAGGAAAAGTAAGAATGGCGGTGTTTGTAGACAAATTAAATGCTTTTGAGGAAACTGATGTCCTCTTAACAGATTCGGAAGAAATTTTGGATGAATTAAGGGTGAGGAGAAAAGACATAGGGTACTATGTAGAGATATTTGATAAGACATCCGAGAGAAAGGCAGTAGAATTAGGTCTTAAAGTAGATTATTTGCTTGTAAAGAATGAAGATTGGACAATAATCCCTCTTGAAAACTTGATTGCTGAGTTACAAAAGGTAGATACCAAGATTATCGCAAGCATTAAAAATACAGAAGAAGCCAAAATAGCATTTGAAACTTTAGAAGTTGGAGTAGACGGCGTGCTAATTAAAACAATGGATTTAAATGAAATAAAAAAACTGACTGAAAGCATTCGCGAGTTAACATCCGAAAAACTGGAGTTAAAGGTAGCCAAAGTAAAAGCAGTTAGATCTGTGGGCATGGGAGACAGGGTGTGCATAGATACTTGTTCTCTGATGAATGTAGGGGAAGGAATGCTCATAGGATCCCAGAGTAATGGACTTTTTTTGATGCATTCAGAGTCGGTTGAGAATCCTTATGTAGAGACTAGACCTTTTAGGGTAAATGCCGGTCCCGTACATGCTTATATAAGGGTTCCAGATGGAAAAACTCGATATCTAAGTGAAGTAAAGGCAGGAGACGAGGTTTTAATAGTAGATTCTATGGGAAACACCCGCATTGCTATAGTTGGCAGGGTAAAAATAGAAAGGAGGCCTCTAATGCTAATAGAAGTTGAAGTAGGCGGAAACAATTTTAGTACATTGGTGCAAAACGCAGAAACTATAATGCTCATAAATCAGAGCCGCAATCCAGTATCTGTTACGGATATAAAAGTTGGAGATGAAATTTTAATGTATTTAGAAGGTATTGGAAGGCATTTTGGTATTTCTATAGAAGAGACCATAGTAGAACGGTGAAAAAATGATAAATATCGGAGATGTAATCATAGGAGAATCTCCCGTTATATGCGCTTCTATAAAAGGAAATTACCCAGATGATATCTTGAGAAAGGTGGAAATGGCCAACGGTTCTGATATTATAGAAATAAGATTGGATGGTTTTCCGATTTCTGTTTCTGAATCGAAAAGACTGCTAAGATCGATAAAACAAAGGACCGATAAGCCCATACTGATTACAAACAGGATGGGGGCTGAAGGAGGTACCTTTGCTGGTTCTGAACACGAAAGGATAAATATAATCAAGGAAGTAATCTTTTTTGCTGATGCAATAGATATTGAACTTAGAACAGATGAATACCTTAGAAAAGAAATTATTGATATTTGTAAGGAAAGAAGAAAGACGACGATTATCTCTTATCATGACCTGCAAACTTCGCATTCTGTAGAGGAAATATCATTCATATTTCAAAGGATAATAGAAAGTGGAGCGAATATAGCAAAGGTAGCAGTCGTCGCAAACGTATTGGAAGATGTTTTAAATCTTTTAATTGCGACTTATCAGATAAAAAAAACCCATTCTATACCTATAGTCTCTATACCTATTGGGGAGAAATGGAAATCTGGCCGTCTTGCAAGCCTGTTTTTTGGATCGAGTATATTTTACTGCTCCGTAGATGAAATGAGCGGAACCGCCCCGGGACAGTTAACAGTAGAAGATGCCTCAGAAATACTAAGAAGGCTAGGATTAAGATGATCGATGGTTCAACGGAAGTATTTGGAATAATCGGCTTCCCCTTAGAGCACTCTCTTTCCCCAGTGATGCATAATTCCGTCTTTAAGGCCATGAAACTAAATTGCATTTACATCCCTTTTCTCGTAAGGAAGGAACTAAGACAAACCATCTTGGGACTGCATGCAGTCAATGTAAAAGGGGTTAACGTAACCATTCCTCACAAAGAAGAGGTTATCAAATATCTGGATGAACTGGATGAAACATCTGCGATGATAGGATCTGTGAACACCATAAAATTCAATGATAAAAAAGTTGGGTATAATACAGATGGTATCGGTGCTGTTCAAGCATTAAAAGAAAAAAATGCCGAAATAAAGGGAAAAAAGATTATGCTCCTGGGAGCGGGAGGAGCAGCAAGATCTATAGCCTTCCAATCTATCTTAGAAGGATGTTCAGAACTTTTAATATTAAACAGGACAAAAAAAAGGGGAGATAAATTAGCCCTTGACATTTTTGAAAGAACAAACTTTTTGGGTAAATCATTAAAATTGAATGATGAAGTTCTCTCTAGACACATTAAAGAGGTTGATATACTGATTAACTCTACCTCTCTTGGAATGTATCCAAATATAAACGAAACCCCTGTTTCTAAAGAAATTCTCCACGAAGAACTCGTAGTTTTTGACATAGTATACAACCCTTTAAAAACAAAATTACTGAGGGAAGCAGAAGAAGTTGGAGCAAAAACAATAGACGGTGTGGGTATGTTAGTTCATCAAGGGGCAGAGACACTTAGGATTTGGCTTGATATCGATCCTCCAATAGATTTAATGAGAGAAACCTTATTATCGCATCTTAAATCCTAGTGTTCTTATGATTTCTTCGATTTTTTTGAATACTTCATCTTCATAAATAAAAGAAGTTACAATTCTCAAAGTTATGCTCTTTTTTCCATCAGGGATCTGGGATCCTTTATATTCGTCTATAATTTTAACAGAGGTTACATGGGGGATTAAGGAAAAGAGATTCTTTATGGTTTTGTTATCTACTTCTTCTCCTAACAAAAAAGAAAAATCTCTATTTCTTTCTGGTAAATTCTGTATTAACCAATTATCAGCATCTTCATCACTCAATACTTCTATGTTTGACATTTTGAGTTTTAAATCTCTTTTATCCGTACTCAAAATAATGTTTTCTGCATCAACAGATATTAGTTTTCCGTAATGAAAATTTTTTGAGTAAACATGCTTTAGAACTACGTTCTCTCCCACCTTAGATTTTAACATCTCGAGTTCTTTGTGTAAAGATCTGATTGCCTTGTCAGATCTTCTTAGGGCACCTTCTACGTCTCCTAATTTCCTAGCAGCCTTACCCATTTTTTCAACGAATTCTTTCTCATGACCTTCTAAGATTATATTTCTTAATAATTCAGCGTTTTCTATAAATTTAGAATGAATATCTACGTTTCTTGGATTGTAAATCTGAATCATGGCATACATATAGGGATCTTGCCCAACTATTCTGGCTATCATGTCGAGCATCATCTGATAGATCGGAGAAGCGAAACGCTTGGTGTACTCTATATCGACGTTTAGATCTCCTAATGTAATTCCCGTCGCTATATAAACGAAATGAGTAAGTCCCTGAATAACGCTCATGACTCTATCGTGCTCTTCTGGAGTAGTTGTATATACTCTGGCGCCCTCTTTCTCAAGAAATTTCTTAACTTTAGGAAGCCAAGTTTCGGATCTTAAAGGAGTTAGTAATACTACCTGTCCCTCTAGATCTGGGGCACTAGGACCGAACATGGGATGCGTAGGCAACAATTCTACACTTTCTTTTGAATATTTGAGCATTGCCTTGGCAGGACTCTCTTTTATGGATGCGACATCCATTAACAGCGAACCATCTTTCATATGCGGGGCGATTTCTTTAATTACATCTTCGGTCACGGATATAGGAACAGATACGATAACTATGTCTGCTCCTCTTACCGCCTCTATATTATCGGTGAAAAAATCTATTCCCATCTTCTTTGCAAAGGCTGCTCCTACTTCGGCATTTTTGCCTGAAATCCTTATCTCAAACCCCCTCTCTTTTAGGAGTTTAACCATCCACCTTCCCATGGCACCATATCCGCCGACTATCGTCACAATCACAGATCTCCCCGCCTGTAAGATCCGAATATCTTTAACATTTCCGTATTTGGTTTTAACTCTTCCAAAGCCTTTCTTACTCGTTCATCCTCTCTATGACCTTCAAGATCAACAAAAAAAATGTACTCTCCTAAAACCCTCTTGGAGGGTCGCGACTCGATCTTGGTTAAATTTATGCTTTTGAGGGCGAATGGTTCTAATGCTTTATAAAGGGCCCCCGGCTTGTTCTCCAGTAAACCAAAGGCTATGGATGTCTTGTCATTTCCGCTTGGCTTTGAGTCATCTTTTCCTATAACCACGAACCTAGTAAAGTTTTGAAATGGAGTAGGAATATTTTCTATTAGTATTTTAAGACCGTATATCTCAGACGCAATAGGAGAAGCAATAGCAGCGAATTCATTGGTTTTTTCTTTGGAAACTCTCAAAGCGGCTTCTGATGTACTAGTAGTATTTATTAAATGACAATTTGTAAATTTTTCCCTCAAAAAATCTCTTATTTGAGCAAAAGCGTGGGGATGTGATAGAATAACCTTTATATCATCTATAACGGCGGTTTCTTTTACCAAAAAACAATGATTTATCTCTATTATTACTTCATTTTTGATCAATAAATTACTTTTTGCTAGAAGATCCAAAGTAAGGTTCACTGACCCTTCCAACGAGTTTTCTAACGGTACTAGGCCGTATTTTGCGGTATCGTCCTCAACCTTCTCGAATATAGATGGAATATCGCTTAAGAAAAGCAGGTCTTTTTCTTTCATGCCCGCATGTAGGACTGCTTGATGAGCGAAACTTCCTTTTGGACCCAAGACCGCTATTATAGTAAATCCCCCTTAAAATGATTTAGTTTATAATTTATAAAGTTGATTTATAGTTTTTCCAATTAGTCTTTTCATAAAATCAATTTCACAAAAATATGGGGTTAGCCGACTGATATAGAGGAGTGGAAAAAGTTAAGAAAAGAGAGATTATCTTAACTGAAGATTGCGGATAAGTATGGAGTGGCGGCTGGAACGGTATGGAGATATTTGAATAAATAGGAAATGGTCTCATTGGCAAAATATATTTGTTAAAATAACAAAATAAAAATGGAGAAGAAAATGGAGAAGAAGGTAATGCCAAAAGTCAAGCCTAAAGCTGAGGCTCCAAAAGAAAGGTCGAGAGTTTTTGTTTTGCTCGTGTTAGGCATCTTAGTACTGACTCTCGGCGGAGCTGGTTTGGTTTATCTTTTTATGAAATTTCCAGCAAAGACTGCTCCAGAACCAAGCACTCTAATTACTTCGCCCCAGACTCCCATTGAAGAGCCTTCTCCATCTCCTACACCAACACCTACTCCGACTGAAGAACAAAAAATCGTTCAAAAACAATCTGTAGACTTTGACCTTGAAATCATCAGTATTGATGGTAGTGGACTTAGTAGAACCGTCACAGCCGAACTGTCCAATCTAGGTGATTTTGATGCTCATAACGTTTGGGTAAAATTTGAGGCATTTTCTGATGATGAAAGAATTGAATTAAATGGTCAAAATTATCTTAGAGAAGATATTGGACTCCTTAAGGCAGGATCAAAAATATCAAAAAACACAACAATCAGTGTTGGGTTCACGGACGGATTAAAAATCCAAAATAAAGGCGCAGAATTTGTTGTGACAGTGCATTCTGATGAAAAAATTAAAACTATTTCTGAGCATTACTACCCATAAAAATACAAGATCATAGAAAAAATTTTTTATTCTTGGTAGATTTTACTCTGACTCTTCTTGCTGTAAAAGAAAGTCTTTTAGATGCAAAACTTTTTAACTATTTTTAACTAGTTAGCAGGTATATTTATTTAGGAAAGAGGTTCTCATGGAAATCCCCATTATCATGATATTGGGCATACTCGGCGCAGCGTTAATTGCGGGCGGCATTGTCTTGTATCGCGGTAGCGCGAGGGTCGGCATCCGAGCATTAGGTGCTGCTTCTATCGCCGCCGGAGTCTTAATGTGGGTCTTCATTCTATTAATCACCCCGTTATCCGTGACGCGTGGACCGTAGATGCCTAACTCTCAGACCACACTTGAAATCTTACCTTTACGCTTTTGTCTGAGATCTCTCACAGCACATTATACCTTTGGCTGCTATCAAAGGTAAGCCTCAGCTTTCCCTCTCAAACAGCAGGTAATGACTGACTTTGTATGACATTGGTCCAATACCCATGCCAGACGTTTGATATGTGTGGAAACGCCAGCCATTCCTTTGCCATTCCTCAATTGTTTTACCGACATCTTTGTGGTGCTTAACTTCCACGCATTCCCATTTTTTCAACTTATCCTCACCCCTCGATTATCATTATTGCAATCAACTAATTCGCTATAAATTATATCAATTAATTCTTTTATGGAAAGTAAAAATTGACTTCTCATTTTCTAATTAAGATTACCAGGCTAGTTGAGCAGGGCTACATGTACCATCTACTAAAAAATCCGTGGCTATTCCTTTTAAATCACCGGTTCGTTCCGTATTTTTTTGTGTTACCAGTCATTAAAACCAGTCTTTAATTTTTATCATTAGATTTTTTTAATTGTTTTCTTAATAGAAGGGGGGGCATTTACGTATCTTTTATATGCCAAGAAAATTTAAGGTATTTTAAGAAGTTTTTAGCCATGTAAAAATAAATAATAATGCCCTTTTTTCAGGATTTTAAATTTTTAAAAAAATAAAAGGGTTGGGACGTTCTCCCTGCTTGATCTTTTTTACCAATTTGGCATGAAATTAAAGTCTATGCCCGGAGTTACATGTCTGTTAACCATATGAGTAAACCAGAATGAGCGAACGGCTGTATGTTTAAGGTAGACCTTGATGTTGGTGTTTTCCATTCCTTTCATGGGACCAGTTGCATATAAGAGTTCATGGCGGTGCACGTATCCTTGTTTCTTCAGTTTTTGTTCAGTTTCATAAGGCAATTCCGTAGGTGCCACGATACCATGAACTTGGTATAGTAAAACTCTATCTGGTTCACCTGCAGCCCACCATGATGGAGCACGCGCCGGACCTATGTTGTAGTGTCTACCCTCAACTTGGTAGGGTCCTGTCTGTACCCACGTGTGTCCGGGGACGTCAGTTACTCCTGGAATACTTCCGGGTCCTTTGAAATAATAGTATTCCCCGTCTATTTCTAACACTATTCCATGTTCGAAACCCTTAGGATTTTTGTCCCATGTAGGCGCTGCTAAAACTTGTGATATTAATAAGAGCGTGGATATAATGAATAAGCCGAGAGCAAGTACTTTTCTCATAATTCCACCTCCTCATTTTTCGGGTATTTGTATCATAGCGCCCCGCACTCGGCGCTAAATTATAATTCGAAGCGGAAGATGAAGAAAATCCGTTTTCCGACTTCTTAATTCGTCATAAATTTTATAGTTAATATAAATTTCCCAGAATTAGACCTTATTTATCCCAAATTAGTTCCAAATCTACTTTTAAAAGATTTAAAGAAATATAAGCAATCTAAAGTTTTAGAACATAGAAATTTACATTTCCTATTCAACGAGTTCTTTTCTTGGATAGAAAATTATTACCATTATTAACATCCAAATGAGGGTAAATGTTAGTGAAACTTTTAAAGAAGTATCCCTTGGGAGAGTTTTTGAAATAAATCTTCCGAACCCTGAGAAAATGAGAAAAGATATTCCTAGGTTAAATGGGTGAAAAATATCATCAGACGTTTTCTTGGAGACCGAAATACCATCAATCACCCAAAGTAAACCTAATACTAAGAGAATTGGAAAGAATACAGAAGTGCTAAAAATTCCAATCGAGAAAACGAAGAAGCCAATTCCGACTAATACCATCCAGAGGTTTTCTATATGCCAGTTAAATGTTAAGATTGAGGCACAACCTCCAATTAGCAGAAGAAAGGCTGTAAAGACGTCGCCAAGTTTAGAGAAGTGATAAAAGGATACCAAACCTGCTATCCCAAGAAATAAAGATTCTAGCCTCTTCATAAGGACACCTTTTTAAAGTTTTTCAAATCCTATGTTTAGCCTTTATCACCCTTTAACTTAAAAACATTTCTAAGGATACGATAATCTAAGATTGTCCCTGATATCGAATTTAAAAAGAAAAAAAGATTTAATTAGACCGTTCTATCAAATGGTCTTTTATCATTCCTCTTCAGCAACAATCTCCTCCTCTATTCCCTCAATCTTCCTAAGCAATATTGATAGCTCTATCAGATCGTGAACAAACTCTCCTGTAACATCTAATAATCTCACAGCCTCAATTACGGTAAAGAAGCGCCAGAGATCTTCATCTAAGTTATAAATTGAAATTTTCCTTTTTAGGTCAATAACCTCGAGAATTTGTCGAAGTAAGATCTCTCTCTTCACTTTTATATTTTCTTCTTTTTCAAATTCTTCTAACTGTGAGTATAATATCTTAACACATTCTTTCGATATTTTCTCGACTAAATCATAAGAGAATACATCGTCAGTTATTTCAATGCCGCCAAGCATACTATACGTATCTAGCTCTAAACCAAGCCATATGTTCTTCTTTATGTTTTCTAGTTCTTCTCCGTGTATTTTTAATATGTCCTCGTAGCTTAAAACCGTAAGTATGGCCTCGTCTAAAGCTTTTTTATGTAATTCCATCAATGAAATTAGAATTTTTCTGTTGAAGTATGGTAAGACCTCATATTGCCCGAAGTCCTGTCTTCTCCGCTTAATTTCACTTGCATGGTTAGAAATTATATTTTCCGCGTCTTTCCAGTCTCTATTTGTTGATAAGTAACGCTTGAGATCTCTCCCGATTTGTACAACAGTTAATTTTAAATCGCCCAGTTGGTATTTCCTGTACAAAAATTTTGGCATGCTGGTAACGACGTCATAACAGTTTGCGAATTCTTCTATTAACTGGGACTCTCTTTTACTTAACTTTATTTCGGGCTTTCGAAACACCCCACCACCCCTCTGGGGAATAAGGAGAAGATACCTTAGGCGACCAGTGTTACATGTCAATATTATACTTTTTTTATTTAAAGACTGATTATCGAAAGCAAAATACGGAAAAAGCATACCTTTTTTATACTTTTTTTCATAAAATTGAAATTTAGTATAACTTTTCAATTTTTTTAGACCTATAATAACTATTTATTTTGTTATTCAATAATTAACATTATTTAATTTCTAATTTAGTTTTCAAATATTTATTTAAAATAATATTTAAGCCAGTTGAATGATTTTTTAAGTCTTTTCTTTACCCCAAACTTTTTATAAGAGAAATATTATATAAAATTCAATGTACAGACTAATAACACCACTTTTGCCTGTAATTAGGCTTTATATTTCGTTTAAATTTAACTATCTACCCACCGGAGATGTATGACTAGCGTCTGAAGATTTTTAACATGTTAGGAGGTAAAACAAAATATGGAAGAGACGATTGCATTTGAACTTGCAAAGAAACAAAAAGAAATAAGCGTATCTGAATTTTTTTCAAAAAACAAAGCAATGCTCGGTTTTGACAATCCGCAGAAAGCATTGTTTGTTTGTGTGAAAGAGGCGGTAGACAACTCTCTCGATGCTTGCGAAGAGGCTAAGATACTTCCCGATATAACGGTAAACGTAAGTACAGTTAAAAACGGACTTTACAGTATAACCGTCGAAGACAACGGCCCCGGAATACTCCCTGATAAGATTCCTCCAATATTCGGCAAGTTACTCTATGGATCTAGATTCCATACGAGAAAACAAACGAGGGGACAACAAGGCATTGGAATTTCCGGCGCTGTATTATATTCAAATCTTACTACCGGTCATAACGCCATTGTAGAGTCGTCCATAGGAAAAGACAAACCAACGTATGGGTTTGAAGTTTCAATCGATTTGCACAAGAATCAGCCCCGTTTCAAGAAGTTAAACGAATCATTTAATTCTAGAGCTCATGGAACGAAGATAGAGTTGTTGGTTGAGGGAATATATAGAAGAGGCGAAAGATCTATAGATTCTTACTTAGAACAAACCGTTACGGCAAATCCTTGGCTAACACTAACCTACATAAATCCGGATGGAAATAAAATTGTGTATCAACGATCATCCAACGAATTGCCTCCAGAACCCAAGGAGATTCCCATTCATCCTCATGGAATAGAAGTCGGGGAGTTATTGCTCTTTTTACAAATGAGCAATCACAAAAAATTGAGATCCTTCTTGATAGAAACGTTTAGCCGAATAAGTTCTACCAGTGTAGAAAAAATAGGAGAAATTTCAGGAGTCAGTTTAAGTAAAAAACCTTCCAAGATAGATTTAGAAGAAGTAAAGAGATTAGTGAGCGCATTCAAAAAAATAAAAATTATACGTCCACCTACAGATTGTTTATCTCCTATAGGAACAGATCTTATTAAAAAAGGTATTTTAAGGGTTCATGATGTAGATTTTGTTGCTAAAAGTATTCGCGAACCGACAGTGTATTCTGGAAACCCTTTTTTGATTGAGTGCGGACTTGGTTATGGGGGGGAACTTCCAAAAGAAAACAAGGTAAAGATATTTAGATTTTCAAACCGAGTTCCGCTATTATACCAAGAAGGCGCTGATGTAATCACCAATACGATTGAAAGAATCGATTGGAGAAATTATGGACTTAATCAAGCAGGAGGGAAAGGAATTCCTTATGGTCCTGCTTTGCTTATGGTTCATGTTGCGAGCGTGCACGTACCGTATACATCAGAGGCAAAAGAGGCAATAGGAAACATAACTGAAATAGCAAAGGAGATTAAACTTGGACTTCAAGAGTGCGGTAGACAACTTAGAATTTACCTAAGCAAAAAAAGGAGAGAGGAAAAACTTAAAGAGAGAGCGGACTGGGTCAGAGAATATGTTCCCTTGATATTCAAAAAAGCCGCTGAAATTACGGGGGAAGACGAACCAGATGCGACTCCAATAATTCATAGAATACTGGGAGGTCCGTTAGAGTGAAAGAGGATGAGATCATAAATAGGCTCTTAACCTTGCCGAAGAAACTAATCGATCAAGGAAAAGAAGTCAATATACCTCACATTAGATTACCCTCCAGAACAAGGGGGAACATAATATTCGACGAAAACTTCAGAGTCTGGGTTTACGGAAATAAACTTACAACAAGAAGTGCAAAGAAAAAAGACGAAGCATTAGGAATACTCAAAACACTATATGTTGTAGATTTTTTTAAGAATCAAGTTGAAATAGGTAAATCATCCACGCTGAGGGAGTTGTACTATATTTCTGAAAACTGGGGAAAACTCGTAAGGTTCAATGAACAACAAGAAAGTGATAAACTGATAGAAGACCTTGAAATAATTCTTCATCTTCAAAGAGAAGATTTTAGGATGCATCCGGAAGAAGATGGAGCCAGTATCCTAGGAAATCTTAGAATTAGAGAACCAACCAATCGAGGTATCAGAGACATCCATTGCTTAGATGATGTGGGTGAAACTGGATATTCCATACCTACAAACGTGGATAAACTCGAATTTTTAGACTATGACGCTGATTTCGTAATTGCAGTAGAGACTGGCGGTATGTTCATGAGACTTAGGGAGGAAAAGTTTGACGAAAAATTTAGGTCTATTTTAGTACATTTAAAGGGTCAACCTGCAAGAGCCACAAGAAGGTTTTTGCGAAGACTTAATACAGAACTGGGATTGCCTGTAGTAGTATTCACAGATTGCGACCCTTGGTCATTTAGAATTTATGCATCCGTTGCCTACGGTGCTATAAAGACTGCGCATTTGAGTGAATATATTGCTACTCCGAATGCTATGTTTCTAGGGGTTAAGCCCAGCGATATAGTGGAGTACGACCTTCCCACAGACAGACTCAAAGAGCAAGATATAAATGCGTTGGAGGCTGAATTAGAAGATCCAAGATTTCAATCCGAATTCTGGGAAAGAGAGATAAAACTCCAACTGGAGTTAGGCAAGAAATCTGAACAACAGGCCTTAGCAAAATATGGTCTTGCTTACGTCGTAGAAGAATATTTACCCAACGAACTTGCAAAAATCGGAATAATATAATGAAAATACAATAAAGTGAAAATTTTATTAAGTTTGAGGGTTGATTAAATGCCGGTAATATCTTTTAGGTATGATGAACTAATAGAGGCCTTGGGTAAAGACTTTCCCCTTTCTTACCTCATAGAAAAGATTCCCATGTTGGGTAGCGACATAGATGACTATGATGAGAATAAAATAGACATAGAATTATTTCCTAATAGACCAGACTTGTATAGTTTAGAGGGTTTAGCAACTGCATTAAGAGGTTTTTTTGAACTTGAGACCGGATTACCGGTATTTAAGACAAAAAAGAGTAATATAGAAGTAGAAGTTGATTCAAGTGTTAATGAAGTTCGCCCATATATTGTTTGTGCCATTGTAAAGGGACTAAAAATCACAGATAGAGAAATAGAAAAACTGATAGAGTTTCAGGAAGATTTACACTGGGCAATTGGAAGAAATAGAAGTAAAGCATCTATTGGAATACACGATTTAGATAAAGTAAAGCCTCCTTTTAAGTATCATGCATTAAAACCGAGAGAAAAAAGTTTCGTTCCTTTAGATATGGAAGATCAGATGAACTTAGAGGAGATACTTAAATATCATCCAAAAGGAGTAGAATACAAGCATATAGTGTTGCATCACCCCAGATATCCAATAATTACTGATATAAATCATGATGTATTGTCCTTTCCACCCATTATAAACGGAGAATTGACAAGAGTAACAGAAGATACAAAGAACATTTTTGTAGATATTACAGGTACTGATTTTCGTGCAATAGATAATGCGTTAAAAATTTTAATCACGTCTTTCCATGAGAAAGGAGAAATTTACGCTTTAAAAATAATTTATCCGGATAGAGAGATAACAACCCCTAATCTAAATCCCTTAGAAATGGTCATTTCTACAGATTTTGTTGCCAAGATGTTAGGAGAAGACTTCGAACTAAAAGAGATTAAAAATGCTCTTGAAAAAATGAGATATGGCTGTAGCATCGAAAATGAAAATATAAAGGTTAAGATACCGTGTTATCGTGTTGATATACTCCACCCCGTAGATATCATTGAAGATGTGGCTATTGGCCACGGATACGAAAAATTTGAGGAAAAATTGCCCGAGACAATGACCATTGGAGAAAAACATATCGTAGAAGAACTATCAGAAGATGTCAGGGAACTGATGATATCTCTAGGTTTTCAGGAGGTAATGACATTATCCCTCACAAATGAGGTGAATCACTATGAAAAGATGAATCTTAAAAAAGTCGCGTCTATAGAGATCGAAAATCCAGTTACAGAAGATCACACAATCGTAAGAACCTCTCTTTTGCCAAATCTTATGGAACAACTCCAGCTTAATAGAAGATTCGACCTTCCTCAAAAGATATTTGAGATAGGTGACGTTGTACTATTGGGTGATACTGAAACTGGAGGATTAAACTTGAGAAAGGTGTGTGGGGTGTCAATACACCCTAAATCAAACTTTTCGGAGATAAAGTCGATTGCGATAACCTTGCTAGACAATCTGGGAGTAAATTACTATGTTAAGCCTTATGATCATGGTTCATTCATACAGGGAAGATGCGCAAGGATTATATCAAATGATAGAGAAATCGGCTTATTCGGTGAAATACATCCGAAAATTATTTTAAATTATGGACTTGCACATCCCATCGTAGCCTTTGAGATTTCAATTGAGGATCTGGGGGAATTGATATGAAAACGCCAACGAATATTAGTGTGTCAGTAGAGGAATCCGAAGTAATTCCTGTTAAAGCAGGAGGAAAGCACACCGGAGAAGAATTGATAGTGATTAGATCTATCACCAGAGTTGGAGATATAGAGGCCACCGTAAAGAGGCCAATTGCCATAAAAGATAAAGAAAACAGGATTATACCTCTAGATGTAAAACTTGAGGTATTAGAATTAATACTGCATGATATGCGAGAGAGATGTCTTCAGATTTTAGAGGAGAGGAAAGCTACCCAAAAACCATAAGTAGCGATAATAGAGGATTAGAAGTAGATGAAGAGACAAATGAGATCTCTATTTTGGCTAACCTCGTTCAAAAAATGGATTTAGGAAAATATAATAGTATTATCAAAAAATTTATATTCAGGAATTTTATTTGAATTAGCGTAAATAAATGAAAAAGGGATATAAAAGATGTTAGGGAGGTGAACGGTAGATGAAGAGGATCTTAGAAATATTTCTGCTGGTTCTTATAATTTCCGTTCTTCTTTATTCCGGTTGTATAGCGAAACCACCTGAAAAACCAGAGAAAGTTAAAGTCAGATTAGGATATCTTACCGCTGACCTACACCAACTAGCCTATTACGTAGCACAAAAGAACGGTTGGTACGAAGAAGCAGGAATAGAAGTGATTCCGGTAGAATATATAAACGGCGCCTTTGAAATGGATGGCTTTAAAGCTGAAGAAATAGATGTGGGTTATTTAGGTACGGCTCCGGCAACCATAAAACATGCTAACTTGGATATACCAATCCAAATTCTTGCTCAGGCGAATAATGAAGGCTCTGCGATAGTGGTTGGCAAGGACAAAGGCATAAAATCCGTAAAAGATCTAAAGGGAAAAAACATAGGAATACCTGGTCCCGGCACAGTACAGCACTTCCTTTTACTTAAAGCATTAGATCAAGCAGGATTAGAAGCAAAGGATGTATCCCTAGTTTATCCAATGCCTGGCAAGACAATGTTAGACAACCTAAAAACAGGTTCCATAGATGGCTTCGTAGGATGGGAGCCCTTCAACGCCGCTGCAGTAAATGAGGGCTACGGAGAGATACTGATAACCTCTCATGAAATATGGCCTAACCATCCGTGTTGTGTTGTTGCCACAAGAAACGAGTACAAGGAAAAAAATCCCGAAACAATACAAAAGATGGTAGATATACACGTGAGAGCCACAAAATGGATAAATGAAAATCCTGATGAAGCAGTTAAGTACGGAGTTGAGTTCACAGGAAGAAGTGAAGATGCAGTAAGGCTCGCTATGGAAAATATAGATTTCACTTACATCCCAAACGAGGAAGGAACAAAGACTTATTTAACTGAATTACTTGAATTTGAGATTATTAAGGAAGAAAAAGTACCAAATGAGGATCAATTTATCAAAGAATTCTTTGATAAGAGCTTCGTCGAAAAAACAAGTTAATCCCTCTTTCTTATTTTTTTGGTGATTAAATGCGCATAAAAATAGAGAAAACGACAAAATGGCTCTCTCCTATTGTAGCGATTATCTTATGGGAATTACTAGCGATTTTAATATCAGATTCGACAATTTTACCATATCCGCTTCCAACATTTAAGTTTTGGATCGAACTTACTGTAGAAGGTTATATGGGGAGAACACTTTTTCAACACACCTCAATGAGTCTTATAAGAGTTTTACTCGGTTTTTCCATGGCAAGCATTATAGCAATTCCATTGGGCATAACTATGGGATGGATAAGGCATGCTGAGACTGCCTTGGGAACGATTATTGAAACTCTAAGACCTATCCCTCCACTTGCGTGGATACCTCTGGTCCTGTTATGGTTTGGAGGTACAAGCATTCTCTCACAGGCGATAATCATTTTTATTGGCGCCTTCTTTCCAATACTTTTGAATACGATTTCTGGAGTGAAAAGTACTCCTAAGATACTTGTAGAAGCCGCTGCAACCTTAGGGACGGGTGAAAGGGAAATCGTCAGAAAGGTTGTGATACCTTCCTCTTTACCCTATGTGATAACTGGCCTGCGCATAGGACTGGGTATTGGTTGGATGTGTCTAGTTGCAGCAGAATTTATGGGTGTAAAAAATGGTCTGGGTTTAGGAGCAATGATGATGTTTTTCCATGGAGCCGGTATTCCAGAGGGAATTATAGTTGGAATGCTTATGATAGGTATAGTAGGATTAATAATGAATGAAATAGTTATATTTATGGAGAGAAAAACATTGATATGGAGAGAGGAGGTCGGTTTAAGATTGGGGGCATAAAACTAGAGAACATATCAAAGGTATTTGTAGACGAGGATGGAGAAGAGGTTTTAGCCTTAGATAATATCACTTTCGAAGTCAAGGATGGCGAATTCGTTTGTATTGTGGGTCCCAGCGGATGTGGAAAGACCACCCTACTTAGAATAGCAGCGGGTTTAGAAAAGCCCACGACTGGAAAGGTATACCTCAATGGAAAAGAGGTAAAAGGTCCGAGTTCAGAAAGAGGAATGGTTTTTCAGGAATATGCCCTTTTTCCATGGAGAACTGTCAAAAAAAATATTGAATTTGGTCTTGAATTAAAAAATCTTCCTAAGTATAAAACCGAAGAAATCATAATGAGATACGTAGATTTGGTTGGGCTAAACGGATTCGAAAGCAGTTATCCTCATGAATTATCCGGTGGAATGAAGCAAAGAGTCGCCTTAGCGAGGGTTTTGGCAAACGATCCTGATGTTCTTTTGATGGACGAGCCTTTTGGAGCTCTAGATGCCCAAACCAGAAATGTAATGCAAGAAGAACTACTGAGGATTTGGCAAAAGGATAAAAAAACCGTCCTTTTCGTAACTCATAGCGTGGACGAGGCAGTTTATCTCGGAGATAAGGTAGTTGTCTTAACTGCAAGACCTGGAGAAGTAAAAAGTATTTTTGAAGTTAAGGTGCCTAGACCGAGAAATAGAACTGCTTGTGAGCCAATTGTTCTTACAAGAGCCCAAATTCTTGATATACTAACAGAAGAGGTTAAAAAAACATTAATTTAGACTTAAAATTAAATTATCTCGGCTTTTTTTGAGTTTACCCATCTAACGTGGATTATATCATCCCTCAATTTTGAGACGTATTCGTACTTGGATAAGACTATAGAACCGGCTCTTGTCCCGTATCTATCACTTCCTGCTACCACAATGATATTGCCATCCCCTAATGGTTCTTCTAGGAAGGCAATTATGCCTTCACCAGGCTTCATATTATCAAAATCTATTTTTAACTTACCTTTTTCCATTAAGAGCTTGGTGATTTCGTTTGCTTCTGGCCCTCCAACTAACACGAGATTTTTATCATCTAATTCTTTCTGGCTTAGTTCATTATCAAGCTTAGCTACAGGATCGACAAACTTGAATTCTCCTGCATAATTCTGTAAGGTCAAGGTTTCTCCAAGTTCAACTTCATATTCTTCGTCGTCAATCTTAAGTTCTGCGTAATCACGATAAACTTTTTCTAATGAGATTTCGCTACCGAATTCTATTTCATCACCCTCTTCGAGTTCGATTTCTTTAGTGTCGAATCTCTCGATATGCCACCTAGCAAAGTCATCTGTTCTCTCGTCAAAGACGATTTTACTGCCGTCAATAAATTTGATATAATCATCCTCTTCTAAAGACTGAACAGCCCTCTTAACTAAGGAAATCTCATCTTCACCCAGAACATAATCATAACCTGAGCCAAAATCGTCACCATCGTATATTCTTTTATCTTCTTGATAAACTCTTATTTGTGCCTTTTCGTGGCCGACAACTGTTCTAAAAGTTCCAAGGAGCTCAATATAAAGATCTTCGTACTTAAAAGGCCTGTCCACTCTTACCATATCTTCGGCCACCACTCTATCATTCTTATAGAATTCAATGAATGCGGATTCATGCTCTATAT
>CAYFZR010000033.1:0-17083 GCA_964347835.1 uncultured archaeon | reverse complement strand
AAAAAGGTAGATTCTTACTGGTAGAAAACAAGAATATAGTTATTATCAGGATGAATAAGAGTCACCCACTTGCTTATTTAACAGAAAAAGACGAATTTGAGATGGCGATAGAGAGATCTTATAATAAGCCGTATTTTTCTTCGGTTTCCTTGAAAAATCTCAAATAGTTACGATTTTGCGAAGTTTTACAGATTATGTTATTTTATTCAATAAAAGATAAATATCATGAAATTTTTGCATATCACACTAAAATCTCTTTTTTTGAGTCAACGATCTTGAATTTATCGGCTATGTCTTCGATAATACAATTTAGCTCACTTAAACCCTTGAGGAAGATAACTCACGTTTAGGCTCTCTGCTGGAGGATGAACCCATCTGTCATAAAGATAATCCATGGCTGGATGTTCGTATTCAATTCTAACGAATTTTCCTTTGAATGGGTCTAGGTATACGTGTAAAATTTCCTTTCCAGCAGATTTCGAGCAACCGCACCAAACTGTGGCTTTCCACATCCATCCATAGCGGTTATCCTTTAAAAGAGAGAGCTCTGTATGAGAAGATTCCCCTTTTTCTTCCAAATACTCTTTAAATTTTGTTACCAATTGTTGCCGGAGAGTTAGGTTTATTGTTTTAGAGGCATTGTAAGGCAGATCATTGAAGGATATTACCCCGTGTTGAAGGGCTAACTCTCTTTTTAAATTTTGTTCTGTTTTTTTAGATTCGTAGAGCTCTTTTTTAAGATCTTGGTTTTCTTTGAATTGGTTCCAAGAATAAGTAACGCTTACGATTAAAGCAATGGTTATCATTAACACGGGAATGATGTCTGATATGCCTTTCTTCATGCCACTTCCCACCTTAGTTCTATTTATATTCAGGGAAAATAAGTCTATCGATTTAAGAAAAAATAACTAAGATCGATGAGTGTTGATGAAATGATTCTTAAAGAACTGAGAGAATTAAGAAAAGAAGTAATAGAATACATAGACAGGTTTAGGAATTTTTTACCTTTTTTCGTATTTTTTCATCGTACGTTCCTTTAAATAGGTTCAACTAAGCGAGTCCTCCCCATCCTTTAAAATAAAAAAAGATGAAGTTTTTAACCTCGCTTTTTCCTCGCCAGTATTGCCAAGTAAGCAAATACTGTTAGCATTGCTGGCGCGAATATACCTGCTGGGAACTCTTGGATAGGCTGACATGGTATTGGTGTGATAATTACGGCATGATTCATGTTCGCATACAAAATTATGCCGTCACCGGAGTGGATTTTCCATTGAGTATTGTCTCCCCAGTCCTTAGATGCATCAGCACCCCATAAAGTATTAGTGCAATCCGCTGGAATCATAGGACAAGTAATTAGCTCTCCCACTCCTTTGCCGATGACAAGATCTTGTGGCTTTATCCATATTTCCCAAGTATCGCCTTCTAAAGGCCCCAGCGCACCGCCATCTGTGTTGTCTTTGTGATGACTCATAAAGAAGAAGTTCTCTGTATCGCCTACTTCCTCACGAAATTCACCTGGTGATCTTGGATCGTCAGAAAGTTGAACGTTCGCTTCGCTTCCTATAACTGTTATGTTCAGAATAACTATTTCGTCCGGCGAGCCACAATTAAGCGTAGAACAGCCACCAGGATTTATATCGCCGTCGATATCGTCGAAGAAAATTAGGCTTAGCCCATCAGTTCCACTATAAAGATAAGCCTTCGCGACGAAGGCTTCAGCAGACGGTCCATTTACGGGGTGGGCAGACACGCTGTGCCAATTGTATTCTGCTACAGTTGATATAGCTCCGGTGTATTCTGTGATTGTCCCTATGACAGTATCCTTAACTCCATTGTCATCCATATCTTGCCATACGCAGTAATTTGTTGCCATTCCTGCCGAGGCAACCATAAGTATGGCCAATATCAAGATCAGGTGCCTTTCCATTCTCACCTCCTCCCCATTGATCTTTTACCTCATTTTCCAAAATTCTTATCTCCTTAGCCTCCTTCTTGCTGCAATAACCAGATAGCCGCCAGCCGTCAGTACAGTTGGAACGATTACTCCTAACGGAAACTCAGAGATGTACTCAACATCCTTTGAAAAAGGACTCTTGAGAACAACTTGATTATCTGTCAATCCTAAGGCATCAAAATGGACTCTAGTTGCGGGTGGTGGCGTTTTTATTCGGATCGGAACGACTAATGTAGATTCTGCACCGATCGCTCCTAAGTCAGTAATATTATAATAGGCCGGGAATATATCATGTTTCGGAAAATTATAACCATTAGGACTATAATCAGGCGTTCCCGGTCCTTGCCAATTTGTACTTGTTATTTTTACAACGGTACTATCAGGTTTTGTAACCCAAACTTCAGTACCATCTAATGTTAGAGATCCTGGGAGAGAAATAACTAAATGAAGGTTATCTGCTCCAAATTTAGCTTTATTTGTTATTTCAAGGTCGAATGACGTGTCACTTGTTACGTAGGTCTCGGTGCAATAATCATAATTGGCCGTACTACTAAGTGAATATAACCGCAAGAGGGCTGGATTTCCACCTGCGAATGCAAGAGTAGTTATAATTAAAGCGATGGCGGTTATAACAACTAGGTGTTTCTCAATTCTTCTATGCAAGTTCTCTCCCATCCCGTTCTACTTGATTTCTCAAATTTCTAAGAATAGAAAAATTAACTTTTCTTCCTCCTCCTTACGAATGCATATGTAAGCATTCCAACTGCTATTGCGAGTAAGGGTCCTCCTATTACGAGTGAAAACTCTGGGATTGTCCTGACCGTTGGAGTTGCTGTTGCCTGTGTCGCCCCACTTATATCATCATTTATTTGCATGTTGTAACTTGTGGAATGTGCTAGTGTGCCGCCGGAATTTTCGAGATATACAACAAATGTAAATGAAAAGTCTTTGTAAGTACCAAAGGGGCCTGCCCCAGTCGCCGTCCAAGTAAAGCCCTTGGATATATTCCATGGGTCACCTGGAATGGCCGTATCGCCACCCTGTCCGTATAACCTAGCGACTATCTCTTTATTACTATCTGTAATTTGAGTATCAAACCATAGGTAATGCGTACCAGGTACATCAGTTTTTACCGTTACTGCATAAGTACCTTGACCACCAATTAATATATCCTGACTGAGTGGTGAGACGGTAACCTGGTCGCCGGGACCAGCGGTTACTACCGCTAGAGATGCTAGCAAGATCACGCACATTAAGACTGTTGTTCTACATCTATCCAATTGTCACCCCCCATTAATCGCCTGAAAGGCGCTATGTCTATCTTTTTTAATTAATAAATACTTAAATATATCGCTTCAATTTAAAATATAAAGATTTATATACTATATTTTTTAATTTTGAACGTTAAGATCATTTTTTTCAAAAATTATTCGAAACAAGCGTTTTAAAAAATATAACAAATGTTCATTATAAATAAAAAAGTTTTCACTTTTTGTGAACTAATATTCACATTTACTTTTTTTAAATACTGAATTATATGTGTATATCAAAAACATAAATAGGATTGAGTAAAATCCAATCGCAATTATTTTTCCAATAACTTTTCCCAACCCATACCTTGGCTTTCTGGATTCCTAGCAGGCTCTGTATTTTCTCCATTTCCAGATTCTGTACCCATACCTCTACTAGTTTCTTTAATTTCTTCAATTTTTGGCTCAATTTCAATGGATGTCTCCTCATTTCACTTCTTCTTTCCTATCAAAGAAATCGATAAATTTATTGTATCCCTGCTCGGTTCCCCATCTGCTCAATCCCGCCACAATATACATTTCTTTTGTGAGGGGGCTTCCTACTTTAGAGAAAAATCCGAAGGTCTCATCGTTGATGAGCGTTTTTTCTGAGAGTATATACCAGTTACCATCTATGAATATGAACCTCGGATCTGTTTCTTCCTTGAAAATATTTGAAAAGTGATTTATCGCTGGACCCCCTATCAACACAACGTTTTCTTCTTCAAATTCATAAAAAGAGGTGTTATAATCTGATACGGCTTTACCTTCAGTCTTTTCTGCAAGTTTAAATGCCAGATTTTTATCGTTTAGAGGAGCATTCTTTCCATAAACGATTATCCAACTCCTTCTCTCATAAATAGGCCCTTTATCTTTTAAGAGGTTTATCTTATACCCGGATGTAGAAAGATCTTTTTTTGCTTCTTCTAACTTTTTGATTGCAGATTCTAAATCACATTCTGAATAGAGTTGATTTGCTTGGATAACATTCGTTTCCGCGCGATCGAAAGCTGTTTTGATTGTAATCGTGTCATGACCCAACCTCTCCAATAAAAGTATCTCATCATTTGCTTTAGAAATGTTTAATAAAATCTGGTCCCTGAGATTATTATATACACTATCAACAATTATATTTCTCTCCAAATTAATTTCTTTACCATCAGAATTGATTATTGCAATGACCTTAAATGATCCAGGCTTATTCAACCTGAACCTTACGAGATAATACTCCTTTTCTTCTATCAGGAGGTTTGATTCAAACTCATTATTATCGAGAGGTACAAGGCAGTTCATCTCATTCCCGAATAGATCTGCTATGATAAATCTTATCTTAATGTATCTGTTGTCCCGTTGTTTTTTACCTTTGTTCTCCAGTTTGAGGGCTACCGCAATTTCTTCCCCCTCTTTGAATTCTTTTTCAGGGATTTGGAGTATGGCTTCTATGTTATCGAAATTAGCCGTCTTAATAAGTTGTTTTTCTTTTTCTCTTTGGATTTTGAGCATGCTTTCTCTCTGATACTTCTCTGTGAGCACGATGTAGGAGTATGCAACGGAAAGGAGTTGATGCGCCATCTTAGCATCCGTGTAATCATATGCATCCCGCAAATCATAAATATTATAATTTTCATACCCTTTGAGATACGATTTGGACTGGTTGAAGTATATACTGGCGCCTGCAGGGAGTTTACAACTCCTCTCAATAACCATCTGTAAGATCAAAGCCTTTATAAGGTATTCATCAGTTTTGTATCCCCCTGCAATTATGATGCCTCCCTCTTCAGTAACAAGATAGGGAATAGAAAGAACAATTCCTTTAGATGTTGCATTTTTTTTATAAGATTCATGTTCTTCCCGATTTTTTAATAAGTTTTTGTTCTCAACCACCAATTTTACATTAGTTTGCTGAAATTCGCTCCTTAAATCCTCCAATGAATTTAAGACAATATTGCTTGTTTTGGAATCATCCGAGAAAAAAGTAACATGGTACTCGCTCACAAACTCGCAGAGTAACTGCTGAGACAGGACAGGCACACATATTAAGATGAACATGAATGCAATGGTTCGCATTTCCCTCCCCAGAACATACCTTTGTAAATATACTTATCTATACAACTTAATTAAAAGTTTATTCCATCCTGAAATTAAGTTCTGATGAGAAGAGTTCTCTAAAAATATTTTTTCACCATTCAGCCAAGCGTCTATCACATCATCGCTGTCTACTTCTAAGACTATCTCCTGATCATGTGGAGAATAAATATAGGTAAATGCATAAGATGTAAGTTTTTCTGACGAAACGATACCATATGTTTCGACGTAACTATCTTCGGAGTGATGCTCCCTCCAGTATATATTCTTACAGCAGGCGGAACTAAATGGTCCATCGCCCAAATTTGGAGCGATATCTGGATTTATATCAGAATTATACGGGCTTAATACGAGCCAGTCAAGGATGTAGCCATCTTCGTCAGGTTCATATTTTTTGGTTGAGTTTAAATGATCTTTTAAGGCTAAAACCAAGCCTTGTCCTGAAATGCGTAGGCTGAAACCAGGCTTTCTTATATCTTTTTCCCATAATTTGTCTGTGATAAATTTATTGTATCCTTGAATGGTGCCCCATCGAGACAGCCCGGCGATTATATAAGTAGAGGAATTTCTTATGGCAGAATAAAATCCATAACTTTCGTTATCGATTATTTTACAGTCAGACATGATGTGCCAATCGTTGTCTATCTTAATGAATTTAGTACAAGTCTTATCCTTGTATTTGTTGGATAATTTATTTGCTGCCGGACCTCCTATTAGTATAATCGGTCTGCTCTCTAGATCAGAAGGATCTGCTTCATTATCAGATATTGGAGTACCTCCAAGTACTCCTGCTAAATTATATGCGAGTTTCAGATCTGAATTTGGAGCCTCAGCCCCATATATAACAATCCAATTAGATTTTCTTGATACTGGCGCTTTTTTTATTATATCTTGTCTAATGATGGCTTTTGGAAAATCATATTCTACCTCTCTTAAAGTCTTCATTGCTTTTTCATATTCGCAGTTAATGTAGAGTTGATTGGCCTGAGAGAGTTTACTTTCTAAATCTATCAAAATCTTAAAAACGCTAGAGACATTGTATCCCATGGATTCTAAGTCATGGGTTTCTTTAAATACTCCGTTATACTTTGCATATAATCTATTAAAGGTAGGAACAAATTCTTGTTTTACTATTATATCTTTTGTTATATCCATCTCCTTGTCATCGAAAGAGATCTTTAAATGAAGGGTATAAGATCCTGCTTTATTTAATTTATACGTAAAAAAATGTTCTCGGGAGTTATATTCCCGCAATTCATATGAGAATTCCATTTTTGTTAAAGGTAAGATACAGGCCCCGCCATCAAGATAAACGTTGACTTTTACATTTTTCTTCTCATCTAGGAGGTTGTTCACCTTGACGTATGTCTCTAAGGTATCTCCTTCAGAGAACTCTGTTCCAGAAGCCTCAAGGAACCCCCTAATGCCATAGAAAGTCTTACTTGCTGTATTTTTTTCAATTTTCTCTTCCTCAATCCTCTGCTGATAAGTCATCTCTTTTTCCTCAGCATGCAAAATTGATGTTGTTGCTAGTTTCATCAGGTGATAAGCCAACTGTGCGTCCGTAAAATCTTCTTTAGACTTATATACATGTCTTTTCTTGATAGAATTGAATGATTTTGGGAGGGGGTTTTTTCCTGTTATCCTTAAGTTATCTATGTATATTGGACCGGAATAAGATGTATTGCCATCAAACCTGATCCTTATATTGAAGAATATTATGTTATTTCTATTTAATGTTGAGATATCTCTTTTTATAGTATTCCATGTTCCCGCCCTAAGCGTAAAATTCCTAATCTCTGTGATCATCTTAAACGAACGATTCGTATAATTACCCATAGTAACTAAATAAGTAAACTTTAATATAGGATCATACTTTTCTGTCTGCCAAAGGAAGGGATTGCTCTTATCAACGATGTCGGTAAGAGTTATAATCTCTTCGCTTGGAGTTCCGGGGGGAATATATATATCATAGAACAGGTCTGTGTAATCAGACCAGTCTTCAGTACCTTCCGCCAAGAAATCAGATTTTCTTACGATGACTTCCCTCTTGCCATCTGCGTTGTAGTCTACATTCATCTCGAGCCAACTCTTCTCATGAGAAATGTCGAATGGTATGGAGTAATTAGAGTAAGATACTACGAAACCCTCAAGATCCTTGTTAAAATTATATTCTATAAACCTAGTCTCATTTACAATAATCTGGTAGGACGCTAGAAAAGACTTTGATTTTTTAATGTTAGTTTCAACTTCTTGTGGAAATTTACAGCCTCTATCGATGATTCGTTGAAGAATGAGTGATTTTGCTATGTAATCATCTGTAAAACGAGTATAATATCCCCCATAAACGAAAATATCCTCCTCTTCTGTCACAAGATAGGGAACCGTTAACGTATAGCCCTTCGAATTCAGGTAATCCTCGTATTTGTTATGGATTACTATGTTTTGTAGGGGATTTTTCGCCTCGATGACCAAGTTTACACCGTAACTTGCGAGTTCTTCTTTTAAATTTCCTAAATCATTCAACGCACGTTGAGATGTGGATGATTCGCTTTTAAAGAGGATAACGTGATATTCATTAACGCAGTCGGAAAGCCTTGTCTGAGCACTAGTCATCTGTACAGGTACTAATATTAATAAAACTGAAAGAAGGATTGTCTTGTAGCGCATGTATCTTACCTTCTGTTTATCATATATAAATCAGATTATTTACCGTCAGATACAACCCTTTAGGTACCTTAAACCTCTTTTTTAGGAGAAAGAGAAAAGGATAAGTAGCATCATAAAGTTCTATAAGAACCCCCAGTATGACCTTAATGATCTAAGAATCTAATAGGTGTAGGGATGAATTTAAAGGAAAAATTACCGTATGCCCTGAGCATAGGCGTTTTGCTCTTTGGCTTAACTATTTTTTTCTTTGGACTTTATGAACCCAAATTACTCGGAGTCACTCTTGTATTATTATCCCTTATTGCACTTTATGCAATTCATGTCCGAGAAAAGAAGGATGTTATCTATGGTCTAAAGATAAATTCTAGGCGCATATTCTTAGGATTGCTGCTCATTATCGTAGATATTTCGTTTAATTTTTTGACCAAGGACCCTTTCAGTTATTTCGACTATGGTATGCTTTCAGGCGGATTTCTTATCATATTGTTAAATGTCGGGCTCTCGAATTTTCTCAGATTAGATGAAGAGTCAGTTTCTTTTCTCACATTTTTTATATTCGCTTGCTTTACTCTATACGGTTTTCTTTTCGTGGGGCTGGAATTTATCTTAGGGGATGAAAATTTCTTCTTGGTTTACATCACAAAAATAACTGTTAGAATGTCGGGATTTTTCCTTAATCTCATCAAACCTACACAAGTGATAAGCGGGACAGATATCAATTTTGATGGTTTTAGAATTGGTGTTTGGATTCCATGCTCGGGTGTTGAATCCATCACAGTTTTTCTATCTGCTGCAATTTCATACTTTATATCCACCACGAAAAGAAATCTCAGAAAAATGAGTATTTACACGGTTATAGGGGTAATCGCCTTATTTTTCATGAATCAAATCAGGATAATGACTTTAGTCCTTGTGGGCTACTACTTCGGTTATGAAACGATGTATTTCGTGCATATTCACTTAGGATGGGTGATGTTCGCCGTAGGAATGGCTGTGTTCTGGCTCCTTGTATTGGATTAAGTTGCCTCATTAAAAAAAATTTAAGTTGCCCAATTCTTATATGTATTCTTCACTGAAATTGTTCTTTTTGGCAATAGTTATTTTCTAACCACTTTTTCGTTTTGGCAATAGTTATTTTCTAACCACTTTTTCGATTTCTTCCTCCAGTTCTTTTATCTTTCTTTCGTATTCTTCCTCCGTTATTTCTCCTTTAAGTTTTTCTCGGAATAATCTCTCATGTTCCTCTCTAATATCTCTCAGAGATCTTCCGTTGGTAATTTCAAAATATTTCCTTTTTAAAACGGTTTCATTAAACAGTACTCCAGCGAATATGCATAATATTACGAAAATAGCGATGGACCATTTGAAGATGCTCTTTTTCTCTATTTCTTTTATGTCCTTTACTCGAGGATCTTTGCCCAACAAATACTCTCTAGAGTTGTTCCACAGGTCTCCATCAGGATTTTCTGATGAATCATCTCTCAGCGGATCTAAGAAGTACCTCACTTCCCAACCATCAGGCATGCCATCTTCATCAGTATCTTGCCTTAATGGATCTAATCCTAATTCTATCTCCCCTCCATCTGGTATACCATCTTCATCTGTATCTTGCCTTAATGGATCTAATCCTAATTCTATCTCCCCTCCATCTAACAGGCCATCTCCATCTGTATCCGGGTTGTTTGGATCAGTATGATAGATATTGATTTCTGCCTCGTCTGATATCTTGTCTTGATCTGTATCTTCGATCTTCATTACTATAGAAGAATAGATAATGAAGTGTTGCTCTTCTCTTGGTTTTATTCTTGTGTTTATCGTTAGAGAATTCTTTTTCTTTTCATAGGTGAAATTACTCCACTCCAGCCCAGACCTAAAAATTTTTTCTAGGTGTCTTAGATTCTCTATTCTTATGTAGCCTTCTCCTCGGCCTGTTACATCCACTTTAATCGTTTTAGTTTTAGGATCATATATGGCATTCGATACATCAAGATTAGAATATAAGAGAGGAGCTTGGGCTCCTATGGGTATTATTATCTTTGTCTCTCCTGCCTTTAACGGAGGTAGGACCAACTTGTCAAAATGAATATTTAATAAATATTCTTCATTCATTTTTGCCGGCATTATCTCTCTTCCTAAATCGAGAGTTATGTCATTTGCGTCCTTTTTACTCTTAATAGTAATAACAACATCCTGCATCAGCGTATCATACTCGGCAGAGACGAAATCTATGCCGAAGTATCCCGAGTAAAAATCTACTAATTCATTTGGCTTTACATCCGAGACATCGTTTTGCCTCATGTATTTTAAAATACTCTCATATCTATCCAGATATTCTGCACTTGGGTGATATAAAAAGCTTATAATACCGTTACCTCGAATTGCATTGTCTACGTAATTCTCAATATGCTTATCTTTACTTATATCACTTTTATCGACATTATACGCGTTGAATACACACATAAAATCCGTTGGAGATACCCTTCCATCTTCCGTAGTCCAGTGTAAATAAGGATACATAAATGTAGAGCCCAAAAAATTACTCATCTTAACGTTTATACTCGCTGACCAAGAAAAGGTATCTCCTCCTATGAGCCTTCCAGTATAGGGAGATACCGGATTTCCTGCTCTGTAATCAGGGGCTTCGTACAAAGGATAAAATCCATAGTACATTCGAAATAAATCCCTTTCTCGAAGATTTTCTCCTGGACTTTTTATATTTCCTTTGAGATCGGTATGGAATCTGTCCAGTAATCCCACTGTATGTCCAACTTCAACCAAAGAATAGGCTATTGGTCTATCGTGTCTAAGGACGTAGTCGACAACAGGTATATAAAAATTAGCAGAATATCCGTATTTCTCAGATACTTCTGCGACATCTTTCGTCTTATTGTAACCTTTCTCGTCTATGTCAATCCTCGATAAATATAATGCCTTCTTCGCCCTTGGCAAAGGATAGAGACTCAGTTCTGGATAGCCTCTCTTTTCATATATTCGAGAGACAATATCACTTAAAAGATTTATATTCGCATTCAAATAATTATATGGGTTCTCGCTAACTCTGTCGTATAGTATGGCGCTCGTTTCTGTCAGAAGATCCATACCTAATGCTATTGTTTCTCCGGTTCCGTGATCTGTAAATATCAAAGAATTTTCACTCTTCGTTGCAAAGGAAGTTGCCTGTAATTTTCTCTTATATTTGTGCTCTGCAGTAGTTATGTAAACTCCAGTCATCTCGCCTGAGGTCGTTGCTCCCAAGTTTGCCTCTTCCAAAGTTCCTTTATAATCCGATTCATCGTATTCTTCTTTAGATTCGACGCCGAGATAATAGTCCATAACTCCTCCAGGTAAATCACAGCATAGATTCCGCCAGTTACCCGCTCTATCTTTTCCTAATTCCATGAAATGTCCCATGGCTACGAATACTCCTCCGTCTTTAACGTAACTCTCTATTTTATGTTGAATTATAGCATAATCTTCGTAAGGAACAGCTATAACCGAAGGAGCTATTATTCCCGCATATTGGGATAAATCACCATTTAAAATATCAGAATCGCTCAAGATCTTGTATGGAACTCCCGCTAAGTGTAAAACAACAGGAAAATAGTCTCCAAACCACAATGAATTTGATGTTTCATAGGTAAGATTGTATTTTCTATCCTGAACCGTATATCTTAGAGTAATGTCTCCTGTCGTTTCATTAACTGTATAATCCTTGCCACGTATCAAATCTTCAGTTCCATCTTTAATGTTAAGGGTAGACCAATCAGTTTCGTATGGAAATTGAACTTTAAAAACCATAGAAGTTCCATCACCTGTTATGATAAAATGAGCATTGGTGTTTTGAGTAGTCCACCATTCCTCAGAGGTTTCAGAAAGCCAAACCCCTATTAAAAGACCTTTCTTGCTTTCATAGGCTGGTTCTGCGATTGCGGAAACGATCAATAAATTAAGCGTGATACAAGATAAGATAATGAGGGAGGATATCTTTTTCATTTCTAATCACTTTTATAATTTATCGGATCTAGTTATCTTCTTATCTTGAGAATATAAATATTGCATATTATGATTCCGCATGTAGACGATTTCCAATAAGAGAAAGAAAAAAATTTTTTGAGTTTTCAACCGATTTTCCAAATTTTTGCATCTAAAAAGAATTTTATAATATTTTTAATCTTCTTTACAAATTGGATTAAATACGGCCCAAAGAGCACGTTTGACAAAATCAACAACGATAAATATACAAATAATAACATTTGAGATAGGAAAAACATATGGAAGAATTATACTCAAAAATCAACAACGGAACTGCTAAAATTGGAATCATAGGTTTGGGATATGTTGGATTGCCTTTGGCAATGGTTTTCGCAAAGAGATATAATGTTTTTGGACATGATTTAGACAATGAAGTAATAGAAACGTTGAACCAAGGAATTTCTCATATAAAAGATGTTAAGAGTTCGATATTAAAGAAATATTTGAATGAGACATTTTATCCGACTAATGATCATAAAGAGCTTAAAAAATGTGATTTTCTAATTTTGTGCGTTCCAACTCCATTAACTATAGATAAGGAGCCAGATCTGAGTCATATTAAAAATGCATGCGAAATGATACTTAATCTACTTATAAAAAACCATTTTGTGATTCTAGAAAGCACAACATTTCCCGGAACAACCGAGGAAGTTGTGGTAACAATACTTGAAAAAAGTAGACTGAAGGCAGGTATAGATTTTGGAATTGCATATTCTCCTGAAAGAATAGATCCCGGCAGCGAGAAGTACACGATTGAGAATACTCCAAAAATAGTGGCTGGGATAAATCAAAAATGTACTGAGATCGCAGCTCATTTATATGAAAGTGTGATAAACGCAGAGATAATAAAGGTTAAAGATTGTAGAACAGCCGAGGCAATAAAAATTACTGAGAATATTTTTAGAGAAGTTAATATCGCTCTGGTGAATGAGTTAGCCCTTATTTTCGAAAAAATGGAGATTAACGTTTGGGACGTTATCAATGCTGCCTCAACTAAACCTTTTGGATATATGCCTTTTTATCCGGGTCCCGGGGTTGGGGGCCATTGTATCCCTCTGGATCCCTACTATCTATCTTACAAGGCAAAAAAGTTCGGAATTATACCCAAATTCATAGAATTAAGCGGAGAAATCAATGAATACATGAAAGTTCACACGGTGAATTTAGTTGCGGAAGGATTGAAAAAAGTTGATAAAAAAATATTTGGCTCAAATGTTTCTATCCTTGGACTTGCTTACAAGAAAGATATTGACGATACGCGAGAATCTCCTGCAAAGAAGATTATAGAAGAACTATTAAATCTTGGAGGCTCTGTAAAGGTATATGATCCCTATGCAAAATCTATAATAACGAGATATGGAGAATTTTTTTCTGAGGACAGTATCGAAAACGCGATTAAGGACTCGGACTGTATAATTTTTGTCACAGACCACACATATTTTAAAAAGATTGATTTAGAAATGATAGAAAAACTAATGAGCACTCCAGTCATTATTGATTGTAGAAATATTATTAAAAACGTAAAAGATGACATTGTGTATTATGGGATAGGGAAAAGAGAATAAGAGTGAGTATCAAATTAGAAGTCATAACTCCAATTTTTTCACAACTAAGAGTTTCTTTTAAACCATAATCAAGGTCGTACATGAAAAGATATATAATAGTGATTAAAATTTACACCTAAATTACCCATTTAAGTCAAAAATAATCTTTCCTAAGTGTAAAAATGTTTCCTTAAAAATTAATATGTGATTTAAATGAGCCTGAAAAACAAAAGAGTTCTAATCACCGGCGGCGCAGGCTTCATAGGAAGGCATTTGGTTGAAAAGTTAGTAGATTATGGATCAGACGTAATTGTCGTAGACAATTTGTCTTCGGGGAGTTTAGATAATCTGAGCACGGTTTTATCAGCCCAGAATTTCGAGTTTCATAAGGTCGATATTAGGGATTTAGAAAGAGTCAAACAACTTATCGACGGAGTAGATATTATTTTCCATCAGGCAGCTGAATTAGGCGTTACACGAGCGGCTAAGAGGCCAATAGAAGTTTTAGACGTCGATTTAGTTGGAGTTTCGAGTATGCTCTCTGCTTCAGTAGACGCCGGAGTTGAAAAGTTCGTTTACGCGTCGACTTCAGAAGTTTATGGAGAGTGTGAGGAAAAAGTTACAGAAGAAGAGCCTGTAAAACCTAAGTCGGTATATGCAGTAGCCAAATTAGCAGGAGAGAAATATTGCGAATCTTACGAACAAGTTTATGGATTAAAAACTGTTTCTTTAAGATATTTCAATATTTACGGACCCTATCAAGATAAACGGTTTGTAATACCGCGCTTTATTGATAGAGTCTTAAGGAATGAGCCACCTCTTGTATACGGCAATGGTAACCAAACACGTAATTTCTGCTATATAGATGATGCCATTAACGCAAACATTTTGGTCGCTGAAAAAGATGTTACCGGAATATTTAACGTTGCTGGTGAAAAAAGCGTCTCGATTTTAAAGTTAGCAGAACTGATTATGGGATTTTGTGGGAAAAAAATGAATCCTACAAAATATAATCCAAACAAAAGTCTGAGACCTCCCGAATACGAAGTTCAGAACCGAGATGCCAGTTATGAAAAAGCGAATAAGATTTTGGGTTACCAACCAAACGTCAGTTTAGAACAAGGATTGAAAACAACTATTACTTGGTTTCAGGAAAAATTAAACGAAAATTAAGTTTCTTATGAATCAGTCAGTTTTCCTACAATATAGTACAATGTTCGGTCCATATTTGTTGTTGACTCTAAATTTTTTAATAAATATTTGGTTCAAAAAGTTTGTCAGCCTGTTAATAGGAAAAAATAACATCTTTAAAATTCTTTTTTTAAAACGAATTTGAGGGAATATCGCCTGAACGATTATAAAAGTAGAATATTTGGTGATCAAACCATGCTTTTTACATCTTTCAATGAGTTCATTTTTCATAAAGGCGTGCAAATGATCTGGATGTTCTAATCCTTGTTTCATGCATAGGCCACGATACTTTTCACTAAATAACCCACGAAAATAATAGTAAATTGTCCTTGGAAAGGCTTTAGGACTTTCCAAAACTAATTTTAATACTTCGAATATGAAAAATTCGTAGGTCGTTGTAGTCAGGAACAGTTCTCCACCTATTTTTAAAACTCTGGATATTTCAGATGTAAATATTTCTGGATTGCGTACGTGTTCGATCACTTCTGATGTAAATACCATATCAATTGAATTTGATTTAATAGGCAAATTACATCCATCTCCATTTACTAATTTTTCATTTTTTCCACTCATTTTATAAATTTTCAAAGCGTCTGAAGAGATATCTAAACCAATAACTCTCTTCGATTTACCTTCTAGGATACTGTAGTGTGCTCCGCACCCGCATCCTAAATCTAAGACTATGCCATTTGAACTTTTGACTATACCATTAAACAATTCTTGAATCGTTTCGAATGACTCATCTAACCAACCTATATCGCTTATAAGGTGATAAATCAAATCATGAGGTCTCCTATCTCGAAATGCATCTTGCACTAGGGGTTCGATTTGATCTATGTTAACCCCAAAAAATCTATTAATTTTATCTTCTCTTAAAATTAATTCATCGAAGATTTGCCCCTCTTTTTTTAATAATTCAGATTTATCCTTAACCATCATTTTGTATTGTATCTTATCTTTTCATATTTTTATTGATCGTGCCTTTCATAACTGTTCTCTTGGCAGAATTACAACAGCAAACTTACGTTCGCCCAATTTTTATATAATAGACAATTTATTTATGACAACTATGACCTTAAAAATAGCTATTGGACCTCGTATAGCCACAGAGCATACCGGCACTCAAACTCATGTAGCAAACATAATTAAACATTCTAAATTTGAGCTAAGGCCCATCACTCCCCGTTTTTCTATTTATTACAAAAAACATTCTACCAGGTATGTTCGGTTATTACGAAAATATAAGGTTGAGAGAATTGATCCATATGGGCTTTATTTAAGTCGTTTTGTCTTACCAAAATATGATATCGTTCATCTTCACGGCCATCCTGACTGGCCAGAAATGTTCTTTCATCCAAAGAATACACATGCAAAATACATTCAAACGGTCCACCAAATCTATTTTAAAGAAGATTACATGCATGATTTAAAAGTTTGGCCTGTTGTAGAATATCAAAATGAGCGAATGTTCAGATCTTGTCGAGATTGTGATGCTGTGATTTCGGTTTCTGCCTGGATGCAAGGATATCTCGAAAGTGAAAAAGGTATAGAATCCGTATATATTCCAAATGGTATTAACCTTGAGGAATATAAGAAGGCAAACTCGAAAAGGTTTATAGAAAAATATAGGATAGAGGAAGAATTTTATCTATTTGTTGGAAGGCTTGAGTATTGTAAAAGAGTCGAACTTTTCGTCGAATTAGCAAAGAAGATACCTGATAGATTATTTGTTATAGTGGGTGTGCAAACAGATAAATTAAAAGCATATTTAAATGACTTAATCCCAAAAAATGTGATTTGCTTGGGTTCATTGCCACACAAAGATTTTATTGATACTTTATCCGCATGTAAAGTTTTATTAATGCCTAGTTCCAGAGAAACATCTCCTATCGCCTTGTTAGAGGCAATGATTTGCAAGAAACCTGTTGTAGCTACTAACAACACAGGGCCTGCAGAGATTATTTCAGATAAGGTTGATGGCTTTCTCTTTGAATTAGATGACATTGAAGACTTCTACGAAAAAGCTCTTCTAGCTTGGGAAAACCCTAAAATTGGAGAAAAAGGATATAAGAAAGTAAAGAATAATTTTAATTGGAAAACGGTGATAAAAGAAATTGATAAATTATACGAGTTAATTGTTAGCTAAAAATTTTTCAAAAAACGATACGAGGTCAAATTTCTCAATCAGACTTTCAAATATCGATGTTTGATTTCTTCTTACTAGTAACTTCCTTTTCTTGAATTACAAGATACCAAAATAAAAACATCCCTAGAGTAAACATTATCCATCCTGAGTGGGTATGCACGATTAGCATTTT
>CAYFZR010000032.1:0-84767 GCA_964347835.1 uncultured archaeon | reverse complement strand
CCTGGTATTTGAATCTCTCTTTTAGGCGGAGCTGTTTGCGCGGGAGACGCGGCAGTTTGCGTTAATGGTGGAGCGGTTGTAACAACCTCTACGCACTGGAAATTTTGAATTGCATAATTATTTAAACCAACTATTACGGTACCCAGAGATGGAGTAAAACTTTGTCCTGTAAAGCTTGCTCTTACCGTGTATGTGCCTGGAGAGAGAGTTAGACCTGTATCGTATTTTCCTGCTGCATCTGTTAAGTCCGACCACGCTATAACGGTAGAGGGGCTCGGACCCGTTATTGTAACCTCAGCACCAGATAAAGGATTTCCTCCGCAGAGAACTGTCCCCTTTATTCCTCCATTTGCCTCTAAACATTCGAAGCTTTGAGTAGAATAACGACCTGATTCTACAGATACACTAACAGTTGTTGGTGTGAAACTCACGCCCGACTTGGATATAAAAACTTTATACGTACCCGGAGAGAGAGTTAAGCCTGTAAAGTAATTTCCTGTTGCATCTGTTAAGCCCGACCATGCTATCGCCGTAGAGGGACTCGGTCCCATTACTTTAACCTCAGCACCAGATAAAGGATTTCCTCCGCAAAGAACTGTCCCTTTTATTCCACCCTTAAGTTCTTCCTTTATCGTTATTTGCTTGGTTTTCTCGTTGTTACCCTCGTTTGTTTCTTTTACCTTGTTATCAGGATCTACTTTAGCACTTAAAGAATGTTTTCCTGATTCTTTGGGAACTAGTTTGGTGGTTACACTTCTGCTAGAACCAGGTCCAAGCCTCCTCGTTACCTTAATACGATCAAATTCTACGCCGTCCAATTTGAAAACTACTTCAAAAGAGCTAACAGTACCTTTTCCTTTGTTTGTGATCGTTGCCTTTATGGTAATTACTTCTCCAACATCTGGATTATAATTACTTAAAGAGAGATCGATAGTCAAATCTACACTCATAGGCGGAGGCGGCGTTGTGGTTGGAGGAGGAGTCGTGGTTGGAGGAGGAGTCGTGGTTGGAGACGGCGTTTTGATTGGTAGAGGGTAGGGGTATATTTTCTCAATAGGACCTGTAGGGCCAAGCAGTCTTGCAGGTTTTAATAGATCAATTGGCGTGTAACAAAGTGCAAACGGCACGAAAACGATCGTTATTACCAAAAGAAGGATTATAATCCTCAAGAAAATTTTCCCCCCCTAATTCATATGTAATTAAAAATAATAACAAATATAAATAATTTATCCTTTGCCTATTTAAATGAAAATTAACTGTTTGTCGTAATTTACTCTTAGAACATGATTCTTTACGGCAGATCTTTTTAATAAATAAAAAATAAAAAAGGATGTTGGATCTATGGTCTTCTTCTCAATGCATATATTAAAACCGGTAGCAACGCTATTAACAATAGAAGTGTGGGTCCGCAGGTTACTTTTATACCGCCTGGTATTTGAATCTCTCTTTTAGGCGGAGCTGTTTGCGCGGAAGGCGCAGCAGTTTGCGTTATTGGAGGAGCGGTTGTAACAACCTCCTCGCACTGGAAATTCTGAATTGCATAGTTATTTGAACTAACTATTACAGTACCCGGAGATGGAGTAAAACTTTGTCCTGTAAAGCTAACTTTTACAGTGTATGTGCCTGGAGAGAGAGTTAAGCCTGTATCGTAAATTCCCGCTGCATCTGTTAAGTCCGACCATGCTATAACAGTAGAGGGACTCGGACCCGTTATAGTTACTTGAGCGTTGGACAAGGGATTTCCTCCACAGAGAACTGTTCCTTTTATTCCTCCTTTTTCCTCTACCTCTACGCATTCGAAGTTTTGAGTAGAATAAATACCTGATTTGACTAATACAGTTGCGGTTGTTGGTGTGAAACTCACGCCCGACTTAGATATAAAAATCTTATACGTACCTGGAGAGAGAGTTGAGCCTGTATCGTAATTTCCTGCTGCATCTGAAAAACCTGACCATGCTATATCGGTAGATGGACTCGGACCCGTTACTGTAATCTTCGCACCGGATAACGGATTTCCATCGCAGAGAACTGTTCCTTTTATTCCACCCTTAATTTCCTCTTTTACCGTTATTTGCTCGGTTCTCTCGTTGTTACCCTCGTTCGACTCGCTAACAGTATCATCAGGGTCTACAACTGCTTTTATTGAATAAGTTCCCGGGGCAGATAAAGAAACGTCGCAACCTGAAAAAGTTAACGTCCCAGTATTCCCTGGCCCCAGAGTTCCTAAGGATTTTCCACAGACTATATCTTCTATGTAGATCTTGACGTATGCTACCGCGCTCTTATCGCCAGAGTTTTTCACATTGACCTTTACGATTATCGATTGACCTGCGTAAGGGGTAATAGGGCTCCATGAAATGTCTGTAACCCTTAAATCTGGTTTTGCTGGTGGTAATGTCGGAGGCGGCGTTGTTGTAGGAGGCGGGGTTGTTGTAGGAGGCGGGGTTGTGGTTAGGGGCGGGAATGTAGGAATAATTGTTGGTTTAGGAACTGGTGTTATTGTAGGATATATCCCGTTAAAACAAAGCGCAAACGGCATGGCAATGATCGCTATTACCAAAATTAAGATTATACTCCTCAAGAAAATTTTCCCTCCTTTTTTGGTTTATATTTGTGAATAACGAATATAAAAAAATTTATACTTACTATTTAAATAAAAATTAACTGTTTGTCGGAATTTACTCTAAGAACAAAATTCTCTACGGTATAGATTTTGAAGGCCTAACATAAAAATGAATAAAAAATAAAAATGGTTTTTTTGGATTATGGCCTTCTCCTCATTGCATATATTAAAACCGGTAGCAACGCTATTAACAATAGAAGCGTGGGTCCGCAGGTTACTTTAAATCCTGGAACTTCGATCTCTCTTTTAGGCGGAGCTGTTTGCGCGGGAGGCGCAGTCGTTTGCGTTATTGGTGGAGCGGTTGTAACAACCTCTATACACTGGAAATTCTGAATCGCATAATTATTTGAACTAACTATTACGGTACCCGGAGATGGAGTAAAACTTTGTCCTGTAAAGCTTACTTTTACCGTGTATGTGCCTTTAGAGAGAGTTAGACCTGTATCGTAACTTCCCGCTGAATCAGTAAACCCAGACCATGCTATCGCAGTAGAAGGACTCGGTCCCGTTATAGTAAGTTGAGCATTGGACAAGGGATTTCCTCCGCAGAGTACTGTTCCTTTTATTCCTCCTTTTTCCTCTAATTCTACGCACGCGAAGTTTTGAGTAGAATAGAGATTTGGATTGACGGATAACGTGACGGTTGTGGGCGTGAAACTTATACCTGACTTGGCTATAATAACTTTATACGTGCCTGGAGAGAGAGTTAAGCCCGTATCATAATTTCCTGCTGCATCTGAAAAGCCTGACCATGCTATCGCAGTAGAAGGACTCGGACCCGTTATAGTAAGTTGAGCGTTGGACAAGGGATTTCCTCCGCAGAGAACTGTCCCCTTTATTCCACCCTTAATTTCCTCTTTTACCGTTATTTCTCTGGTTTCCTCGTTGTTACCCTCGTTCGACTCTGCTACATCATCATCAGGGTCTACAATTGCGGTTATTGAATAGGTTCCTGGAGCGGAGAATGAAATGACGCAACCAGAAAAAGTTAATGTCCCAGCATCTCCCGGTCCTAGAGTTCCTAAAGATTTTCCACAAATTATTCGTCCTATGTAGATCTTTACGTATGCCATCGCGCTTTTAGTGCCCGAGTTTTTCACTTTAACCCTTATGATTGTAGGTTGAGCTGTGTAAGGGGTAGTAGGACTCCATGATATTTCTGTAACTCTTAAATCTGGTTTTGCTGGTGGTAATGTCGGAGGCGGCGTTGTTGTAGGAGGAGGAGTTGTTGTAGGAGGAGGAGTCGGGAGTGGAGGCGGCGTTGTGGTTAGAGGCGGGAATGTTGGTTTAGGAACTGGTGTTATTGTAGGATATATCCCGTTAAAACAAAGCGCAAACGGCATGGCAATGATCGCTATTACCAAAATAAAGATTATACTCCTCAAGAAAATTCCCCTCCTTTTTTTTATTGATCTATAAATTATTGATCTATAAATAATAACAAATATAAATAACTTAAACCTAACCTATTTAATTAGAATTGACTGCTTGTCGAGATTTACTCTTTCATCATAAATTGTGCATACAGGAATGTAAATTAATTAAGAAGAATTTAGAATAAATAGATAATAAACGGCGTAGAGTTAACTGTGGTGTTTTTTATGATGTTGGATATGTCAAAGTATCGTCCCTTCAAAGAGATGGGGAAAACATGTAAAACGAGAAAAATAAAAGAAAAAAAGGTTATTTGGCCTGACTTTACATTAGGCCCTTTTTTAAACGGGAAATACAGGGTTAGAATGATTGGAAGAGGTGATGTGGAAGAGGTGGCTGAATTATGGAGACAGTCCTATCCAGAGTTATATGGATCTCCATACGAATTTGTTTTGTTCCCTGAAGAATACGAGGAGAAAGTAGCGTTAAGGGAAACATGGGATGGAGATCGTTTAAATAAAAAACACTGTATGCCAGTTGTTGAGGAAACAGAGACTCGAAAACTTGTTACAGTTGCATTGCTTACCAAGGAAGATAAAAATCTTGAGATAGAGTATTCATTGTTAGGAACCCATCCAGATTATAGGAAAAAGAGATTTACCTACGGATTGGGTTGGGCAATACGTGAGAAAATTGAAGAATCAGGCGCTGAATATTTAACCGCATTTTTAGAGACGTGGCATGATATTACCCAGATATTGGCTTTAAGGGGAGGAAGCAGGCTAGCTGGAATATTCCCCGGTAGATTTACTCGTTGGCAGGGTAATCAACAGGAATACAGGGGATGTGTCGTTTACATATACAATTTTATAGGTGAAGGAGAAGAATATTCAACGAAACCGGAGGAATGGATGCTTTCTCCTGAGATAAGAGAGTTATGGGAAGCTTTAGAAAAAATAAACAGAAAAATCCAAGAAAAATTCAAAGAAATAGATCCTGAAAGAATAAGGGAACAATTATTTGGATGATAAAAAGCTTTTATGAGGGCTTTAGCATTTTCTTTTTTTCTAGGCTTTGAACTCAAAAAAGAAGCCCCGAGCGGGATTTGAACCCGCGACCTGCTGATTACAAGTCAACCGCTCTACCGATCTAAGCTACCGGGGCACCTTAAATCTTTCTGCCGCCTCTTTCAATGCCTCCAAACCAGGCAAAGGCTCTCCTGCTAGGTATGAGATACAGGCTCCTCCTCCCGTGGATACGTGGGAAATGTCATCTTTGACGTTTGCACTTTCAGCTACGGCTACTAAATGTCCTCCTCCTATTACAGAAAAGGCTTTTGATCCTGATATTGCACCCATTAGTTCTTCTGTACCGATTTCAAATCCCTTCTCTTCGAAAATACCGGCAGGACCGTTTGCCACAACAGTATATGCCCCATATATCTCCTTAGAATACCGAAAGATGGTTTCTAGGCCTATATCGTAGATCAATTTGTCGTCGGGAACGCCGGTAAACAATACTTCAACTCTCTCTCCATCCTTAGATATTGCGAGATCATAAGGAGTGCTTATTTTATCCCTGTATTTTTTGATTAACTCTTTTGATTCTTCTATCAGTTCATCATATTTTCTTTCCTTTATAAAATCGATGTTTACCTTTCCTATATCAACTCCTTTTGCGAGCAAGAATATGTTCGCGACAATTCCCGTGGTTAGTACCTTGTCTGCCTTACCATTCTCCAAGACATTTTTTATAACTTTAAAAGAATCATCCGCCTTTACACCACCTAACAAAAATATGCACGGTCTTTCGGGATTTTTTAGTACTTTATTAAGGGCCATAATTTCTTTTTCCATAATCCTACCTGCTGCAGATGGCAATACGGTTGTAAAACCTACAATTGATAGATGTGCTCTGTGTGACGCTGAAAACGCATCGTTTATGAAGTAATCTGCCAGTGGATAAAGGCCCTTTATAAAATGGGTGGAACTCATCATATTTTTCGCTATACACAAGTTTTCTTCTGAGTAAAATCTAGTGTTTTCCAGTAATAATACATCCCCGGGATCTAACCTCCTAATTGAATCTCTCGCTCTGCTTCCGAAGATATCATCTACGTATTCCACATGCATGTCTAATATTTCTTCTAAATGCTTTCCGTGAGTCTCTAACGTGGTAAAATCTTCTCTTCCAGGTCTACTTTGATGAGATAACAAAACTACTTTGGCATTCTCGTTTACAAGATCTTTTATAGTGATTGCATGACTCATAAGTCTAGTATCATCCAGTATCTCTCCACTCTCAGGCTCTATAGGGACGTTAATATCTATTCGAAGTAATACTACACGTTTTTCTAACGCCAAATCTTCCATGGTTAAAAAATCGAGTTCTAACATATTTTCCCCTACAATTCATTAATTCCTTCTACTAAATTTTTTAATGCTTCTCTTTGATCTTTTGCTTTTACAATGCCAGAAGCCAGTAATACACCCTTTGAACCTAATTTCAGCGCTGCTATTACATCCTCATTTGTACTTATGCCAGCGCCACATAAAACTATAACCTCGGGGTCTATCTCCCTCACTGCCTTTACGGAATTTTCTACAATCTCAGGATCTGCTTTAGAGACCGGTATCCCTGTACCAATGAGTTCAGGCGGTTCTATTGCAATAAAATCTGGTGATAAAGCAGATATAGCTCTACTAACCTCAACAGTATTCGTGCACACCACATTTTCTAGCTTAAACTCTCTACATCTTTTGACCAAAAAATCAATGTCAGCAATTTCTAATCTCTTCTCTGAGTGATTTATTAATGTCCCAGTTATGCCCGCCTCTTTTAAAGCCTCTAACAATATACTTCCAGTATTGCTTCCTGGTTTGATGGGATCGATATGTTGCGCGAGTAAAGGTATATCCAGACCTTCCATCATAGGTATATCCACGGTCTGAGGCGCTACAGCAATCTCTACCCCATATTCTTTAGAAACATATTCACACGTCTTTGATAATTCATAAGCCTTCTTTCCAGTAGCCTCGATATAAGTTTTGAAGTTCAGTACTATTAGTGGCGTTCTCAATTCATTCACCTTAAAATTTTTTTGGGATGTACCTGCCTCTGAGAACTAAAAATTTACAATATTTTCCCGCCATCCCTCCATATCTTTTAATCGCAGGTATCTTTCTTCAACTGAATTCTCTACCTCAATCTACAGGGACAATCTATCGATTATAATTTTGCTCCGATACCCCTACCTGCTATTATTATGGAAGGTTGACTTAAAATACTTTCGATTCAAAAGTAATTTAAGATGTTCTCTAAGAATTCTTTTTCAGTTAAATCTTCAGATAATCCATGCATCTTTCTTACTATCAACTCTGGTGTGCTTTTCGCTATCACGTTGTATTTAGGATTGTGATCTACCTTTAAACTTAGATCTGGATTCAGTCCCTCGGCTTCGATACCATCTATTCTTGCGTTTACTTTATCGCTAATATCTTCTCCTAAATGTGTAACAACTATGCCATAGTTCTCAGTACTTCTAACGAGGTAGTTTATAAGACCGGAAATAAGTTTTGCTGCTGCTCCTGGCTCTGTAACCGCCTCTATCTCATCTGCCAATATTATTTTTCTCCCTTGCGTTTTTAATAGAGGCATTAACATGTTCAAAAAATTTTCTAATGCGCCAGCATCAGTAGAGCCTTTATGTCTTGCAAAATAGTAAATTTCATCAAATATCTTTATCAATGCGTGCTCACAAGGCACAGGGAAACCCATTTGTGCGAGTATTTGTAATTGCAATACTGTTTCAAGGAGAGAAGTCTTTCCTCCGCTGTTTGCACCTGTTAATATTGTTATTCGAGAATTTGGCTCTGCATAATCACCTATTCCATAGTTTATGGGCTGAGGATCTTCAATATATAAATTTCTCGCTTTTTTAAATCCTAAAGAGGTATTACTTATTTCAAAGTCTCTTAAATCATAATCTAGGGCAAAACTTCCTAGCGCAAATTTTAAATCCAATTCATGGATCTTTTTTAACATTTCTGGGATCTCTTCTAATACTGATTTGTATTTCATTGCGACTCTCTTTTTTTCATCGAATTCTTGGCGGTATATCTCTTTTCTAACTAAATTTCCATATTCTCTAAGGGCATCTCGATTAAATCTAATGGGGTATCTTCGCTCTACTAACTCAAAATCATTCATTACGTTATAATAATTAACCAATTCTTCTTCCATCTCAGAACATACTTTATTGAGTTTTTCGAAGAAATCTGGAAGCAGAGAGTCCCATTCTAAAGAACCTTCGTAACTTCTCTTAACCATGTCGAGAAAAATTTCTTTTTCTAACTCAATTTTGTCTATTTTACCCTTCAAAATCTCATTATAGTGACTTTCTAATTCGTTTGCGTATTCCCAAATATTATTCAACTTCTCTTTGAGATCCTTTGTATCTTGACCAAGTTGATCCAGTTCCTGAACCATATCCACGTAATTTGAAAAATCTGTATCGCATGTTTCATTCAATCTAATGGAATTTAAAAATAGGGTAAGATGCCTTATTAACACGCTCAATATTTTTTCAGGAAGATAAAAATCATCCAGGGTGGAAGGTTCCACAGACTCAATGAAATCATATGTAGGCGTCTTGTATACGTAAATAACAGCGAAATAATTCTTAATGAATTCATTTAATTGGGATGAATCCTCAATCAATCTCACATCGCAGTATTTCTGATACTCAAGCAGAGACTCGTAAACATCTTGATCATCTGTTACTAAGACCTTAGCATCGTCTTTAAGAACAAAATTGCTTGGATCACACTCTAAAAGCCTTTTAAAGGCTTCTCTTTCTATATTTATATTCTTTGCCCATTCTTTTGCTTCTAAGATGTCTTTTTTTCTTGTTTCAATCTCTTTTATATCTGTAGTTGGATAGAGTAACCTTAACTGGTTTTTCACTAAATAAGAGGTTGCATATGATACGATGGTACTTATTATCTTCTCATGCATTGCTTCAGAAAAAAATGTCCTCAGTATTGGTTGAAATGATTTTCCTTGTTTTTTCAAGTTGTAGAATCTTATTATATCCAACGCCTTTTTAGGACTGATTCCTGGTACTTTCGATAGTTCAAATAGATCCTTAGACTCTAAGCATTCTAATATCGATGCTTCGTCTCCAAAAAAATACAAAAGACGATTATAAGTCTTTTCGCCAATTCCCGGTATATCGTATAACATGAAACTATAAATTTGAGGAATGTAATAAAAGTCTTACATGTTTCTTTGACGGAGAGTAGTTGAATGAAGGTCAACGAGATAAACGTCGAAAAGTTACAAACCAATCTCAAACATGTAATAGAAATTATACATATATTGGAAAAAGAAATTTCTACGTTGAAAGAGCAGGTAACGTTTTTTGACGAAGAGATAGTGCCCAGGCAGAAGAAAATTGAAAAAATTGTTTTTGATTTATATGAATTGAAAAGAGTGGAAGAAGAGTTAGAAAAAAGGGTTTCAAAAGTAGAAGAACAGTTAGTGGAACACACAACTGAGGAGATCATGGAAGAGTTGAGAAGGCTAGAAAGACAGATCAGCAATCTTGAAAAGAAATACAAGAAAAAGAAGAAATAAAAATGCAGCGTGGCTCGCTTTGGAACGTGGCTCGTTCCATCAAAACTTTTTAGAAAAAAGTTTTATCAAAAAAACGGCAATCCGCAACGAACTTTTAAGAAAAGTTCGATCAAAAGAAAATTATTTTATTAACGGTACCGAATAAGTCGTTATCTACTCTAAATTTGCTTTCTACTCTAAATATTATGTGGGGGATTAGAAAGGGGGTAATTACCCCCTTCTTTATATGGGGGTGTAGAGAGGGGGTGATAAGGTAAGATAGGATAATTTCAGTATAAGATTAAGTAAAACCCCCTTCTGGACGATGCACAATAATCTTCGATTATTAGCGCGTCAAAAATCTATGATTTTGGTGCGTAAGGTAGAATAATATAATTAAGATATGTAGAATAATATAATTAAGATATAAAATGTATTAAAACCTTCTTCTACATATTACTCACTTATCGGGAGAAAATAGGTTAAATTTATATATTACATTATATTTCCCATTGAAATAGATGATAGAACAAGAGGTAAATAATCTGGCAAATAGTTTGGGCTTTCATAGGCTCAAAGACGGCGCCGTAGTTCAAGTGATCGTTGACGGTGAGCCTTTAGAAATAAGAAAAACGAAAGGTGAAATCGCAACGCATAAAGGAGAAGCGAGCGATCCAGACATCAATATTTCCATGACAGAGTCAGCCTTTTCGAATATTAAAAATTCTGATAATCCAATCGAATCGATCAAGATGGAATATGATGAAGGTAACGTCACCATCGAGCCGAAGAAAGGAATGATCCAACTCGGTTTGAAAGGCTACAAAAGCCTTTATGATTTACTCAAGTAGATTGAATCGTCCTCAGGAGAGGGGGGGACAGAAAAAAATTGGGGAGGTGAAAGAATGAAAAAGAGGATTTTTTTAGCAACGATTTTAATGCTTTTGGTTGGTTTTGTTGCATTTGCAGCTGATATTGTGCCCAACGAAATCAAGATGCCAGGCACACAGCCAGGAGAAGTAGGGAATATAGAGTCAGTCGACAAATGCGACAACTGCCACGGTGGATATGACATTACAGTGGAACCTGCTCACAACTGGCGGGGAAGCATGATGGCAAACGCCGGACGCGATCCGATATTCTGGGCGACTTTGGCTATAGCCGAACAGGACTTTGATGGAGCTGGAGATCTTTGCATCCGCTGCCACAGCGTGACCGGATGGGTGGAAGGACGTTCTACACCGACTGATGGATCAGCATTGAGACCAAGTGATGGAGACGGCGTCGAATGCGACTTATGCCATAAGTTGACCAATCCTGACCAATCAGAACACATTGGTGTTCAGAATCCACCGTTTATAGCCTACAATATAAGCGACGGTAACTTAGTCGGATACTATGGAAGCGGAATGTACGTTCTCTGGGATGGCTCTGATAAGCTGGGACCATATATCGACGCAGAAGCCAGGCATCAGTTCTTGCAGTCCAAGTTCTACCGCTCAGGTGATCTCTGCGGAACTTGCCATGACGTCTCAAACCCAGCAGTAGGTGATTTAGCACATAACAACGGAGCCCAGGTACCGCTTGAGCCTGGAACATACAACGGGACGCTCGGTTCGCCAGTAGAAGGAAAGGCGGCCTTTAACAACTTCCCCTATCAGTATGGGATTGTGGAGAGAACATACAGTGAGTGGAAGGCAAGCATGTTGGACACTGTGCTGGTCTCTGATTACATGAATCTTCCCGTTGACCTCCAGGACGGGGCTCTCAAGGCCGGTTATGAGAGCGCCATCTTAGCCGGAACAGGCGGAAATTACGAGGACAATACACCAAGGTACTACACATGCCAGACCTGCCACCTTCGCCCCGTGAACGGCCAGGGCTGCAACAAGAACCCGAAGATCAGAAAGGACTTGCCGCTACACGACATGACTGGTGGCAACTACTGGATGCCAGACGCAATACAGTATCTAGATGCCCAAGGCAAGCTAAGAATCGGCGGCGATCTCAGTTCGACCCAGATTGCAGCGCTAAATGACGGCAAGACTAGGGCCATGAAGCAGCTAAGTGAGGCAGCCACGCTCTCGTTAAGCGGTAACATTCTAAAAGTTGTCAATCATGCCGGGCACAAGCTTATCTCTGGCTATCCAGAAGGACGCAGGATGTGGCTTAGTATCAAGTGGTATGATAGTGACGGAGAACTCCTGCGTGAAGACGGAAAATACGGCAATATAACAGTAAACATCGGCGGCACGCCGACACAAGTAAAAACCATTTTGGACCTTAATGACCCAAACACCAAGATATATGAGGCCCACTATGCCATGACGCAAGAATGGGCTAACCAGCTCATAGGATTTGGATATAGCTCAGACCTTCCGTTGAGCTACGACCGCATTACTGGTGCGGTGGACTATACGCTTGGAAATCTATCGGCTCAGGCACCCGGAACCTACCACGAGTCCTTCCATTTCGTCCTGAACAACAAAGTTGCCAAGGACAACCGCATTCCGCCCTACGAGATGAGCTTCGACGAAGCAAAGATTCGAAACGCACTCCCTGTGCCAGCGGATCAATACGGAAACCCTGTAGCAGGCGGTAAATATAACTACTGGGACGAGTTCACGCTGAATCCACCAACTCACGCCGTGTACGCGACTATTGACCTTCTCTACCAGCCAACGAGCTGGGAGTACATACAGTTCCTCTATCTAGGCAACAACGGTCAGAATCCATTCCTAGCTGAGGAAGGTATAAACCTGCTGGATGCGTGGATGAATACAGGCATGGCAGAACCATACGTGATGACATCCACAGAATGGGGAAAGAAGGTTACACCACCGATGCCAGATCTCTTCGTAGACAGTCTGACCACCTGGTCAGTCGATAAGAGAGGAAATCTGGTGACCCAGACAGATACATTCAGGGCGCGTGATACAGTAGGAATCGTGGCCCACACCGTAGAAGAAGTAGATACAGTTCGAGTGCCCATCTCCGGTGCACAGGTGTTCCTAGATATCTCCGATCCCAACGGTTTAGTGGTGAAATCTCTTCAGGGGTTCAGTGATACCAACGGCGATGCGGTAATGCAGTGGAAGACCTCGAGAACTCAAGCAGCGGGAACATACAAAGCCAATGTGATAGACGTCATCAAAGACGGCTACAATTTCAATGTAAGTGCCAGTATAGTGACGACCACCTTTATCATTCAGTGAAGCGAGGCATTCTTCGAAATAGGGGTCTCTTGAAAGTGGGGAGAGAAATCTCCCTTATCTTTTTTTAATTATGCTTGTAAACAAATTGCAATTGCACTTAATTTTCCTGACTCAATTTTTTCATCTTAAACTTATTACAACATCAGGATTCTCGGTTCCTTTTTTCCAGCATTCTAACTCTTTAACTATTATATCTTCTTCAGCGAGAAAAATCAGAAATCCCGATTTCTCGCTGTAAGGGTCCATATTTTGAAAATCTAAGTGTCCCACATAACGTTTTTTGAACGATCCTTTTTCCATTAAAATTTTTCCGTTTGCATCCTTTAGTTCGAAGCGCAAGGATTTATCAGGGTTTTCATAGGTATATTTCTTAAGAGTTACGTTGACAAGAATGTATTTAGTGCCTTTGCTGGCGTTTTCCTGTATTCGTTCATCTCCCATTGCCTTAACATAAACGGTGTCAACCTTTTTTAAAGAATGAACAACGATTTTATAATCGCCAAACTCAACAATATCTCCTATTTTAAACTCTTTCTTTTGACCAAGGCATAATGAGCTACCGACCAAGATTATTAAAATTAGAAAGATCAATTTGTACCTCAAAATTCACCCTCTCCCAAGGTCTAAAATATCTCCTTTCCTTATATTTTAATTTTATATATAACCACAAAATATATGGGTATGTTTCGGTCTCGTAAACGTAAATTGAGGTAGCCGGGGTAGCTCAGGGGGCGGAGCGCCAGGCTCATAGGGAGAGTCTCCTGGGAAACCTGGAGGTCGCGGGTTCGAAACCCGCCCCCGGCATATTTTCTCCAGTTGGAGATGCTAAGTTGTACGGAGATATTGGTATAGCAAATAAATCAGATGATAGATGTGTGCTTTTTTTCGTTAAGTATCCGAAAGAGGGAGAGGTAAAAGAACGCCTTTCTGCTGCTCTTGGTGAGACTATGACAGTCGAGTTGTACAGGAATTTTGTCTTGGATTTGTTATCCACGTTGGAGAAACTCGGATCTCGATTCTGGATATGTTTTTATCCGGATAACTTGCAGGAAAAATTTAAAAGATGGTTGGGGATGCAATATTGTTATATGCCCCAGAAAGGAGAGGATTTGGGGCAAAGGATGAAAAACAGTTTTATTCAAGCTTTCGCCGAGGGCTTTCAGAGGGTTATTATTATCGGTAGTGACATCCCGGATTTACCGGGAACCATTATTAACGAGGCATTTTTGTTTCTTGAAACGCACGATGCCGTAGTAGGCCCTTCTTTTGATGGAGGATATTATTTAATCGGCTTTAGATACAATAATTTTTCACCGAGAGTGTTTGAAGGGATTAACTGGAGCACTGATACGGTATTTCAGGAAACCATGAAAATTTTAAAAAAAGCCGGATGCAAAATTCATGTCTTACCGGAATGGCGTGATATAGATACACTTGCCGATTTGAAAGATCTTTTTCAGAGAAATCGAGATACAGAGTTTAAATCTTCAAGAACGATTTCTTATTCGTTAAAATATGAGAAGATGTTCAAATAAAAACTTTTGACCAAGATGTTTGATTATTGGTGGTGTTGTCGAATTTGTTCTCTTCAAATCGGCCATTCAGTGTTGGAAAAAAAGAGAATATGATATCTGTCGTCGTACCTATCGATAAATTAACTCCTTACCTAGATATAATACGGGAACAATTTACTTTAGTCAATACACCAATTGAGGTAATTTTTGTTATTAACAAAGACCTAAAAGGAATTGTAGATCAAGAAAAGCCCTATGAAAAAGTTGTTATTGCAAAAAGACGAGGTCGGGGATTTTCGTGTGTTCAAGGAGTTAGTGAAGCAGAGGGCGAAATTGTCGTTTTTTTACATGCCGATACTATTTTACCAAAAGGCTGGGATATCGCTATCAGTAACGCTTTGCTTCAAAAGCATGTAATTGGTGGTGCTTTTTCACTGACTTTTGATGATCAGCGTAGATATCTAAAATTACTTATCTTTCTTTCAAATTTATTATTTCGACTGACAGGGGAATTATGGGGCGACCGTGCTATTTTTGTACGTTCTGAATATTTGAAGGATTGTCTAACAATTATGAATGTGCCCATTATGGAAGATGTGCGATTATCGCATTGTATGAAAAAAAAGGGTGATGTTATAATGCTCAAAGAAAAAGTTACAACAAGTGCTACTACTTTTACAAGCCGCGGATTGTTGCGAAACACTTTACGCATCTTGAAGTGTCGTTTATGGTATGCTTTGGGTGGTAACCTTGAGGAAATACATGGGTATTATTATTCAAAATGATCTGAAAAGTTGGATAATGTAGATAGTGAATTTTTTAGCACTAAAAACATAAAGAGCCTAAAAAGATTCAAATCGAAAAGACCTTACATTATTACTGGGTGGTTTTAATGAACAAAAATTACAAAAGAGCCTTAGAAATGGATAAAGAGTTGAGAAAATCAAAATCACGTGAAGAATTGTTTTCAAAGATGGTGAATATGTTAATTCTTAGGGGAGACGAGGTTGTTTTGGATGTAGGAACCGGGACCGGACATCTTGCTGAAATTCTAAGTCAAAGACTTCCAAATGGATATATAATCGGTATTGACCAATCTCAGGCCATGTTAAAAGTTGCCAGAGAAAACATCGTAAAAAAAGACCTCTCAAATTATTATGTTTTAAAATCATATGCTGAAGATATTATATTCAGAGACTCTCTATTTGAAATCGCCTTTTTAGTTATAAGTCTCCATCACTTCAGAGATCCTATGTTAGCCCTAAAAGAAATCTGTAGGGTTTTAAAAAGAGATGGAATGTTGGTTTTGTATGAGCCTTTGGGTCCGAAGGATCCAGAGTTAAGAAAGGTCTTAGAAGAGGCTTTCAAAATAAGGCATCCGGATCATAGGGTATTTGGAGAGGAGGATATATTTGGAATGCTCACGAAGACAGGATTTGTTGAAGAGACATCAGAAAGAATAACCTTAGATTTCGACCAGTATGGAACAGAAGGAATACCTATGGGACCACATTACATCCACGCATACGATTTGATAGAGGAACGTCGCGATAATAATCTTATGAGTAAGTACAGAAAGGAGTTATTTGAGATAAAAAAAGAGAAAGATAAGGTCCATGTAAAAGGTAGCCTTAGATTTCTTTTGTCTTTCTTAAAGAAAATGTTTTAGTTCGTCTCTTCTGACCACTTTTTTCTTATGATGCCTACCTCTGCTCTCTTGCCTAATACTTCCGCGACTATGGTGATATCAGAATCTTTCAAGTCAACCACGGGCTTCTTTTTAAATTTCTCCTCCAATTCCTCGTATATGGTGCCGCCAATCTCATACTCTAGTTCTGGAGTAGGTTTATCTAAGTAATGAGAGCCTCTCTTGTAAATTCTGAAGCAAAAACTTTCTCCTTCGCTTATCTGACTTAACCCCACTTTAACAGCGGCCTCTTTTACATTTTCAAAATTACTTTCTACGTCTTCTAAGATCAGAACAACCTTTCCTATATCGGGAGAACACTCACGATTTACCTTTTCAGCAATTTTTATGGGATCTCCTTCTTCAACTTCTGCGATAAGCACTGCTCTGAAACCAGTACGCTTCACTTTTATTCCTTCAACTACTCTTTTCAGGGATTTTATGGTTTCGTACTCTCCGTAAATATCTCTGCAAGTAATTAACAGCCTTATCATTTCAAAACCTTTTTATTCGATTGAAATTGAATTTCGTTTATTCTTCAAGCTTAGATATATGGGCAGATTCCACTTTTCCATTCTCGTCTAACGTAAATTTTACCATAACTCTGTCGATACAGTTTTCCTTTGCATTAAAACTTGTTCTACACTTACCACACTCTAAATCGGCAGATAAATTTATAGCGTACCAGCTCGCATCAGCGTATACAGCTTTGCACGATGGACATTTTGTAATACACACATCAAGATAAGTTTCCATTTTTACTCATCTTCTAAACCATATTCGAGGATGATTTTATATAACTTAATATGATTCTCTATCAAAAATACGAGGTGAAAAAATGACGGTTCAAACTAAAACTTTCAGCATAAACACAAAGGGACCCGGAGATATAGTTGATCTGACCTCTAAAGTCAATGAGATCGTTTTAGAATCCAAAATAAGGGATGGAATTGTTCACGTGTTCTCCCCCCATGCTACGGCTGTATTCGCTCTAACTGAGTTGGAATCAAGATTGAAAGACGATGTAAAGAAATTTTTAGATATTGTGGCCCCTGCGGGAGGATGGAAGCATTCTGGAAATGCACATTCTCATTTAAGATCTATGCTTTTAGCTCCGGACAAAACTCTTCCTGTAAGAGAAGGAAGAATGGTTATAGGTACTTGGCAAAGTTTATTCTTTGTAGAAGCAGATACTCATGGAAGATCAAGGAGGATAGATGTTACTGTTATAGGAGAATGAAAATAAGTATATTCCATTTATCTAATTTATAATGGAGAGATGACTTTCCAATACTTTTTATCTATTCTTTTTTCTCTTTTTTCGAGAGAAAGTAGCCTATTGTCGCCGTAGGTATAAAATCTGTGAATGGTAATATTTCCTCGAGGAAATTGAAATTACTGAGCCGGGTTTTTCCATACATCCCAATCATCAATTCTCTAGAGATGAACGCCCAGAAGATATCAGTCACCTCGAGAACTCCGAGAAATGCGTATGTGAAGAGGCCGATTACGTCTATAACGATGCTGGCAATTAGTTTATTCTTGTCGTCCTCAGCAAAAGACTCTCCAATACTCCTAATAAATCGTATCTTAAACCAATCCCCTCTCAATATCGCTAAACCTATTAGGACCAATACTAGAATAACTAGAATAGCGATTACGTAAATCAGGTTTTCATTCATAGTTTAAACCTCTTCCAATAATCCGTAACATCTTTATCTGGACAATAATCTCTATCTCAATTGAAAGATATTCGGGTCTAAACATCAAAATTTTTTAATTTTATAATCGTTTAGCAATCACTATAACTGTATCGTAAGTAAACTTAATCCTTCCATCTTCTAAGCGAACATTTAATCCAGTATGATCTTCTTTTAAACAACTCTTCATCATCTCTTCGATTTTCTTGGCATCTTTGTAATCTGGATCTGCCCTTTCGATCCATTCATCAAAATATTGATCTAAATCCCAGTGTTTTTCAATTATAACTTCCAAATCTACTTCATCGAATAGATTTTGTAACTCAGATAGTTTATAAAGGCAAACATGAGACTTGTCTCGTATTCTTTCCATTTTGTTTAGGTAATCGCTCTTAGCATCATCTTCGGAAGAAATGCCGTCGATTAAAACTATCTTACCATCTTTCTTGCAAACGCGTTTCATCTCTTCCAATGCCTTCCGCGGATCTGGAAAATGATGAAAAGAAAATCTACATGAAACTAAATCGAAAATTTTATTCTCAAAAGGCAGATCTTCAACGTCTGCGGTTATAAACGAAACATTTTTAAATTTTCTATCATTTTTAAGGTTCTTAGCTTTCTCAAGCATTTCAGGAGTGATATCGGTTGCAACAACTCTTTTGGCTATTTTAGAGTATTCAAAGGCTAAGAATCCTGCTCCAGTAGCAACATCGAGTACATTATCTTCTTTCCTTAACCCACTCAATGTAGAAATTTCTTTCAGATGCTCTTCGTCCGAGAATATTCCCCTTGTATATCCAGTTACGCGTTTTCCAAATTGTTTTTTTGCAAGGTCTTTCTTCGACGTCATTTTTTTTGAATCTCCGATTTAATCCAGAAAAAATTGGACTTTTACCGATTTAAAAATCGCAATCATTTAAATTATACCATTTATAATATTCTTTAATTTTTTAAAGTCCTCCTGTAATTTAGATCTAACTTCTCCGCTGTAAATCGCAGCGGCTGGATGATAAGTTACGAATAACTTGCAGTTTGCGCGAGGATAATCTATAAAAGACCCATGTTCTTTCCATAGAGATATAGATTTTTCCAAAAGGGCGCCTGCTGATATTCTTCCTAATGCAACGATAATCTTGGGCTTTATCGTTTTAATCTGCTCGAGAAGATAATCCATGCATGTAATTATCTCTTTTTCGGTAGGGTCTCTGTTATTCGGGGGTCGACATTTTACTACGTTTGTTATATATACATCTTCTCTTTTAAGGCCGATGCTCTCTATCAGTTCAGTTAGAATCTTTCCTGCTCTTCCCACAAAAGGCCTACCCATTTTGTCCTCTTGTAACCCAGGAGCCTCTCCAATGAACATTATTTCGGTCTTTTCGTCTCCTTCCCCTATCACTATGTTCGTTCTCCCTTTGTGTAGAGGACAACGTGTACAATAGTTTATTTTTTTCATGTTTTTTCCACTCAATGTAAATTAAATAAGCTTTGTGGAATTTATTTGGGATGCACCTGTGTAATTATTCTCTTTAACACAGTAATAAAAGAGAGAAAAAAAATCATTCGCGAGATATCTTATCATTTGAAACTTATAGCAAATTTATTTGCAATTATAAATGTGTTATAGAAAAGATTTTAAATTAATAAATAAGTAATATATTAGGGAAGGCAGTGGAGATCTGTAAATTTTGTAAATCTGAATTGAGAACCCTACAAACATCCAAAGTTTGTATCTACCATGGCATTTTGGGAAGGGAAGAGATAGTCTTCGTTCCACCAAAGATTCGTAAGAGTTTATAAGGTGGTTGAAATGGAAGAGAGAATTTGCAGGTGTATAAAATGTGGTGAAATGCTTTTCACTACACATCGCAAAGAAATGGGTTTTCTATGGAAGATAGAAGACTACAAAAATGATGGGGTTTATATACCGCATATCGGATGGCTTTGCTTTAATCATTTTAATAAAGAAGGTTTAATTCATGAAAATTATGTTAAATATTATTCATTCGAAATCTACTTTCTAAACGAAAAAATATATGTCTTGGAAAAATTGACCTTCCAAGATACTGATTCGAATTTAAGAGTCTATGCTTTTAAACCCTCGGAACCCGTATCTCATTTCTGGGGAAGTTACGAAGAGATAAAAGATGATGAAACCTTCTTTGACAAAGACTTAGCGAGAATGAAAGGTCATTTAGAAAGAAGAATTTGGGTAATATAGTTTTTGAAGATTAGAGATTTTTAACGCACAGAATTACCAATCCTCTTAAGATCTTTATACAAAAGATATCCAAATATGGTTTTAAACGGAAGATAAACCATGTAAAACAATAGAATGCCCAGAGGAATGATAGAAAACAAGATCCCAACAACGAGAGAAACCAACCAAAATACGAATAATCTGGCAAAAACAGGCATGAAGTATCCTCCTACTAGTCTTTTGCTTCTTGAAAGAGGATTAAAAATGCTTGTTAAAAAATTATCTTCTTCCAATTCCTCAAATACCAAGAAATAAGGAAAGAAAAAATACCATGTATAAAAAAAGACACCAGGGAGAATCAGAAAGGCAAAACCAATCGATACCAATATGCCATAAAATACGAACAATATTGAAAAAAGTAAAATTAGAGAAAAACCCTCTTTTAGAGATTTAGCAATGACTTCTTCTCCTTCCAAATTTTTAATTGCAGATACAAGACTTGCGTAGACCCATGAATAGGTTGAGAGGAAGATTATGATCAAAGACAGGGAAATCAAAACAATGAATATAGTGACATTTCCTTCATACAATATCGATAAAACTGCGATTGCAGCAAATAGTATACCAAAGATGAGCGTACTCACAACTAAAATTATCACAATAATCGATGAGATAGGTATGAAGATTTTCAAATTATCCTTGAAAACGCTAAAAGTTTCTTTAAAAAGTTCCTCCATTCCTAAAGACAATTCTTCTGAATTCTGCATGTTTTTATCTCATAACTCGTAAATTTCTCACTTGCTCCACTCCGTATATCCGCACCGACCACAGGATACTCTGTTTTGATGGACTGCCATGAATACTCCGGGTCCGCATCTTGGACAAAATTTGCTCTTATAATCGATCTTTCCGTTTTTTATTGCATACTGTTTCCATTTCATTCTTTTTTCTCCTCCTCTTTCTCTACGATATTCTTCCTTATCTTATGTTTCGCTTCAACAAATTCCATTCTCTGTAGAGTATCATAGGCTTTTGCATATCCCTCAGTCTCAGGCTTTCCGAATTGACTATTTAATGAATCAATAATAAGCAATTCCTTATCCGCTTTTATAAGAGAGGACAATTTATCCACGACTTCTTCTCTCTTAGGAGTTGCCTCCCCCTCATGTAGTATCCTAAACCTGACTTCTTTTCTCTTTAGCAACGGATTGTCTTTCTCCTCAATTATCTTGATTTCCATTTTCAACTACCTCCATTTTGTCTATGAGTTCTCTAGCAAGTTTCTTTTTCTCTTCTGTAACCTCAACCAACACCAAACCTTCTTTTGGCTGTCCATAACAAATACAGGCATCTTCGGCTAATATTGCAACTGGAACTACTGCGAGATCTTCCTCCCCTACAACAAACAATCTCACGGGTTTATCTTTTTTTAGGGCACGTTTTATAGCGCGCCAAAGATCTTTTGTTATGTGTCCTGCCGGATTAATGCATTCTTCACTTAAAGCCTCGAATTCAGGAGCTTCTGTTATATCTCTTTCTACCTTTCCATCTATAATTGATACGTCTGGAATCAAACCAACCTTTAGGAGATTTCTCACAGTTACGTCACCAACAGCTATAACCTTTGAGTAGTTTTTCTTTTTTATGAAGTCTTTTACCTGTTTCGCTGGTTTCAAACCTTTCCCTTTATATATGGTACCCCAAGGTTCTTTACATTTTTGATCAGCCAGTCTACCAGGCATTTTAAGAGTATATTTACCTAACTCTGAGGGCATATTTACCTGCCAACTTCACATTCATTATCTCGGCTATTTTTGAATTTTTCGGATCGATGATGATAGCCATACCTCCCCATTCCGAAGATAAATTTCTCTTCTTACATACAGGACATAAAACTTCCTTTTTTAGAATTATATGACACTCTCGACATACTTTTTCCTTGGTCACTTCTTCTCCTCCTTCTCAGATTTTATCCACTCAATCTTACCTAGCCCTTTTTGCCTCATTGTCAAACCTATTTTGCTCTCTCTCAACTCTCTCGGGTTTAAACTAACTGCTACAACCCTTGCTCTAACTTTATCGCCCTCTTTCAATGTTTTGTGTGTTTCTTTTCCTACTAATGCGCCTCCTTTAATATCATGTACAATATAATCCTCCATTACTTGAGAGATGTGGATAAGTCCATCTAAAGGCCCTAATCTCACAAAAGCTCCAAAATCAACTATTTCTACCACTTCTCCATCCAAAATCTCTTGCATATCTGGTTTAAAGGTCAGCGCATCGAAGGTTACTTCGTGGTATACTGATCCTTCACCAGGCGCAATCTTACCGATACCAATATCCTTCACATTTGATATCAATATAATTACTCCCAATTCTTTGTCTAATATACCCTCGTAGGTATCTCTAAGAATATCTTTTATCACACCGCTCAAATCTTCTCCAAATCGTTCCGGTGGAACAGCCACGATATCTCTAATGGTAACAATTCTATACATCAATACACCTCAAGTCACCTAATCCGTCTTTATAAAAGCACTTTGTGCCAAATATAAAGTCTTTACTCCCTTTTTCTTTAGTTTTTTTCTAAATTCCTTATCAGTTGTTGCTACAACAGTATTTTCGTTTATGAAATCGAAAATAGCGATATCTGGCTTTCTATCAGCAGGTAAAACTTCGCAACGTTCCAGTAACTCAAGACCAATTTTGGCTGCTTTTTTTTCAGATCCTTTTGCATTCTCAACTATATTTTTTAGTTCGTCCTTTGTAGTAGATAATACAAAAAGTTTATGTTTTAGGCATAATGCCCTGTCTATCTCTCTAAATACGTCAATGCCGAGTCTTCCCGGGAGCATTAGGAAATTTGTATCCAATATAACCTTAACATAAGACTCCGTGTCCAATTAATCTCCACCTTTCGCCTATTTTTCTACTAATCGCTACTCTGTCGTTTATTTGTCCACAAATTGGTAATCTTAGCAGTAATTCTATCAAACTGCCTTTTACAGAAGTGACTGTACCTAATGTGGTAGAGGTGCCCAAATTTAACATTAAAAGTTCTCCTTTCTTAATAGGCACGACTTCTCTTTCTTCCTTTGTACCCACAACTCTTTCCAGAAGATATGTTTCCAGGGTTATTCCGTTTAATACTGGTGGGAGTGTATCTGGTTTTCCCGCTACCTTTCCTGCTAGTCCATCTGCCTTCGTTAAGGTAGAATCCAATCCCGTTGCTATCCCGAGCAATCCTCCAGGAGATGCAACCTTAATTTTTCGACCGCCGCACATTATGGATTCTATATCGGTGAAGATAGACCCATAACCCTCGTCCCCCTTTTTCCTTTCTCCTGGTCTTATTTCAATCTCATCACCAATTCCTACTTTACCTTGCGAAAGGGAGCCTCCAATCACGCCACCTAAGAGATTTTCTGGTCTGGTTCCAGGCTTATTTACGTCAAAAGATCTCGCTATATGCATCTTCCATGGTTTTTTCTCGTCTCTCTTAGGAGAAGGCAGATATTCTTCGATGCTCTTAATCAATATGTCTATATTTGCGTGGTGTTGAGCAGCAACAGGAATAATAGGAACGTCTTCTCCTAAATTTTGAGATACGAAACTTTTAATCTCTCTATAATTTTCTAACGCTTGCTCTTCGGGAACAAGGTCAATCTTGTTTTGGACAACCACTGTATTTTTAACCCCTATAATATTTAGTGCCACCAAATGTTCTTTTGTTTGTGGTTGAGGACATGGCTCATTCGCCGCTATGACGAGTATAGCACCATCCATCAAGGCGGCTCCAGACAACATGGTTGCCATGAGGGTTTCGTGTCCTGGAGCATCTACAAAAGATACCATCCTCAGAAACTCCGTCTTTGACCCATCAATAGGACACTTTTTTTCCGTCGTATAACATTGAGGCTCATCGCAATTAGGACACTTGTAGAATGTGGCATCAGCGTATCCCAAACGGATCGTAATGCCTCTTTTTATCTCTTCACTGTGAGTATCTGTCCATATACCAGACAAAGCCTCTGTTAAGGTAGTTTTACCGTGATCGATGTGTCCTACCATTCCAATGTTGATTTCAGGTTGTTTACTCTTTCCTATCTTTATCACCGCCTATCAATTCCTCTAAGGGCTTTTTTCCTTGCTCTACTACCCTGGCGTTTATCTGAATAATGGCATCTGATATGGTATTACCTCTCACGGTTTTTCTCTTCCTAATTCCCTTCCTCTTCGGATTGAATCCTGGTCCTTTGGTAATTAAAACTCTTTTTTTACCCGTTCCTGAAATATCCCGCCTCATGGGAAAGCCATCTTTATCGCTTCCACCAGTAATCTTTATTTTGTATCCTTTGAGTCCAAGAGTAGATCCATCTATTGTATCTCCGATTTTTGCTCCTACCAATACGTCCATCTTATCCGTTACGCTATATTCGTAACTCCTTTGCGCTTCAGGATTGGATATAATCATCTTAGCCATATGATTCACCCTTCTTCTTTTTTTCGATTATACTTTTTATTTCTTGAAAGGTACTCAATTCCTCGTTGCTGAATTCGTCAACGAATTTTCCCAATTGAGATAAATGATCAGCAGGTATAAATACGTAGAGCAAATCTCCCTCGTTTATATGTCTCCCTACTATGGCTCCTTCTATGGCAATGGCTACCCTATCCCCCTTCTTTGCCGTACTGATGCTCTCCTTCTCTTCTTGAATACTCTTTATTTCTCCAACTATCGAACCGTTAGAGCGCATAAGTTTATATTTTGGACGAATAGATCCTGAAACAACTTCTATACCTACAATGGCTGGTTTACTAACCCTAAATGTATGATTTGGAAGAATTTGAATTTTTCCAGGGTGTGTTAAGGCTTTTAGTTCTCTTCTTCTAGCTTCTTCTTTGGTTTCTTCGACCCATTTTTCATAGTCTTCTACAAGCCTATAAATCACGTTATCCTGAAATATTTTTACACCGCTTCTTTCAGCCTCTTCTAACGCGTCAGGTAATATTTTTACATTAAAGGCAATTATAACTCCGAGGTAGGGATCGTTAAGATTTACAGAATAGGCTTCTATTACATCTCTCTTCGAGACGTCGCCGACATCCGCTTTTCTTATAGTAACCCCCAACTTTTTAAGTTGTCCTGTGGTGGCTTCGAGAGATCCAAGGGTATCTGCTCTAAGTACGACTCCCTGATTTTCGCTCTCTATTCTTATTCCTTCTATTTCAGAAATTATCCGGCTCTTTACAGATTCCAAGTCTTCTTCAACCACTGATAAAGGAGCCCCGGCAATCACATTTTCTAGTTCTTTGGCAACGATCTTAACTCCGCTAGCGGCATAAACCTCATTGAATTGCTGAAATTTAAATTTTGGATCCCTAATTTCGTCTAAAGGTCTAGGCTTCAAGAGAGCCTTTACTTTGGTCATCACAACCCCGTCCAATCCGCCGATAGCTATCTTATCTCCTCTCTTTATGGTTCCTTCGTATAGTATGACATCTAAAGTAGTGCCTAATCCATGTTCTTCTTTTACCTCCATTACTGTGCCCTTTCCTGGTCCAGAAACCTCTATTTTGAGACTTTCTGTTAAGTATTGCTGTGCCAATCCAATTAAAACCATGAGAAGTTCTGGTATACCTTCTCCAGAAACAGCACTAATGGGAACGATGGCTACTTCCTTCGTAAAATCTTTTACTCTATCAAATCTCTCAGAAACGAAGTCGTGTTCATGTAATTCTCCCACTATAGTGTATAACTTTTCATCTATTTGATCTCTGACAAAACTACTTTGTTTTTCGAAAGTTTCGAAGAAAGCGGTATTTTCTTCTCTTTGCCATCCATATACCATATCTATCTTGTTTGCCGCAACTACAAAAGGAGTTTTGTAATGTTTAAGAATGTTTATCGACTCAATGGTTTGCGGTTGAATGCTTTCATTAATATCCACAACCAAGAGAGCAAGATCTGCTAAAGCTCCTCCTCTCCTCCGTAGAGTAGTAAATGCCTCGTGACCAGGGGTATCAATGAATAGCAGGCCCGGAATTTTTATTTTATAATTAGACTCGTCTATTAGACCCTTACATATATTTTTGATTACGTCGATTGGTATTTCTGTAGCGCCTATATGCTGGGTTATTCCTCCAAATTCTCTCTGTGCTATAGCTGTACCTCTTATTTTGTCTAATAGGGTGGTCTTTCCATGATCTACATGACCTAGAACGGATATAATAATTTGTCTTATTTTCAAAGTTACACCTCGTACAACCAATCATTATCTGTTCTTTCGTAGTTGAATATTTCTTCCTCAGTAAAAAATAAAGAGATTTCTATCTTTGCATTTTCTAAAGAATCAGCAGCATGTATGACATTTCTCCCGATATCAATTGCAAAATCTCCACGTATGGTGCCTGTTATAGCATCTTTAGGGTCTGTAGCCCCTACCATGTCTCTAATAACATTTACTACGTTCTTTCCTTCAACTACCATGGCTAATACGGGAGAAGAAGTAACAAAAGATATGGTCGATTCAAAAAATGGCTTATCTTTGTGAATTTCATAAAGTCTTTCCGCCAGATCTCTATCTATCCATATCATCCTCGCTCCAGAAATCTTGAGCCCTCTACTCTCTATACGCCTTATAATTTCACCGATTAGTCCTCTGGATACTCCATCCGGTTTTATCATAACGAATGTTCTTTCCATCATTTTATCCTCTAGAATAAGATGTCCATCGTATCTTCCTAGGTACTCTTTTCAATTTTAACATATTTTTTTCACATTTAGATGAACAAAAGTGAAATATGGTACCATCATTCTTCACAAACATCTTTCCAGTTCCTGCTTTGATATCGTTTCCGCAGAATGAGCAATTTCTTTTCTCAGGCAAAAATATCACCTAAGGGGCAGATAGTTTTCTTGCTTCTCTTTCAGTTTCTTTTAAGGCCAGAATATCTCCTAATCTAACTGGACCCATGACGTTTCTTGTGAGTATTCTTCCTTTGTCCCTACCTTCCAGTATTTTACACCTAACTTGGATTACCTCTCCTGTCATTCCGGTTCTTCCCTTGATTTCTATAACCTCTGCTGGAGTTGATTCTTCTGTCATTTAAATTCCCCTATGTTTTTAATTCCTCAATTTTGCCAACGATTTCTTCAATCAATTCTTTGGCATCTCCCGACTTAACGATCGCTATAGCAGAAGAAGAAACGTCTATTCCAGCTGAACTCCCTAAATCAAACTTTTTCGGAACATATACATAAGGAGTTTCTTTATCCTCGCATAAAATTGGGAGGTGGGCAACAATCTCCGGCGGCTCAACATCTTCCGCGATAATTACTAACTGAGCCTCTCTTCTCTCTACTACCTTGGTTGTTTCGTTAACTCCTTTTTTAATCTTTCCAGTTGTTCTTGCTAATTCTATGGCCTCATATGCTTTGTCATAGACCTCTTTTGGAACTTCAAATCTGACATAAACGGCTTTTGCCATAATTAAACTACCTCCTTTAGGGTATTTCCCCTCATCAGTCATTGTATAGATCTTGTCTAAAATAATGTCTTTAGTTCTTAAAACTTTCGTTCTACCACAAAATCCGCTAGCTTGAGCAATATCTCTTGTGTCTCTGATTTAGGAAGAGCGTTTATGCATCGTTTTGCCATATCTACTAGATCTCTTGCTTTTTTTTCTGCATACTCTATAGATCTTGTGTTTTCAAGTATACCGATAATTTTATTTAATTCATGGTCTGGGACATCTTTTCCCAAACGATTCAGTAAAAATTCTTTATCTTCTTCATTACAATTTTGTAGGGCATGCAGTATGATTAAATTTTTCTTTCCTTGTTCGACGTCACTTCCTACTGGTTTACCTAATTCGGATTTCTCTCCCAAAATACCAAGCAAATCATCCTTTATTTGGAATGCTATACCCAGATATCTTCCGTAATTTGCTATCCGCTTTACTTGTTCCTCCGAGCCTCTTGCAACAATCGATCCGGCCATTGCTGAAGCACTTAACAACGAAGCGGTTTTCTTTTCTATCATTTCTAGATATTCGTTTTCTTTGACATCCCACCGTTTTTCAAATTCTAGATCCATCGTTTGACCTTCACATATGATAACTGCAGTCTTTGCTATGATATTCAATATCTCTCTGGATAGTTGCGTCTCTATCAAATTACTGGAAGAAACCAATTCAAAGGCTAAGGCGAATAGAGTATCACCAGAGAGTATTGCAGTAGGAACATCCCACTGTTTATGAACTGTAGGCAATCCTCTTCTAAAATCATCATCATCCATTATATCATCGTGAATAAGCGTAAAGGTATGTATGAGTTCGAAGGCTGCTGCAACAGGTAAAACTTCTTCTTCATTTCCTCCCAGAGCAAGGCACGATAAAATGGTTAGAGAAGGTCTTATTCTCTTCCCTCCTGCTTCAATGAGATGCCTTGATGCTTTATACAAAACGTCCGATTCTTCTCGTCCTTCGAAGCATGAGAGTATTATAGGATCTAACTTCTTTGATTTCTCTTCTAGTACACTAAGAACATCGTTTATCTTAGCCAACTTCAAACCCCCTCACCTTCATGTACTCACGTGTCTCGCCAGAGATTACAACATTCTTACTTTTTAAGTCTTTTATTTTTTCGGCATTTAGCAGATACATGACTCCACGAAGTTGGAGTACTATTTCTTCGAGATAATCTTTAGTTTGCTTTTCGCCTATTACTGCCTTCTTAAGGACCGGTAAGGCTATTCCTACCGCATCCGCTCCCAATGCTAGTGCTTTAGCAATATCTAGGCCGGTTCTTATTCCCCCTGTTGATATTATCTTCATGTTTGGAAGTGCCTTCCTCACCTCAAAGGTAGAGATGGCGGTTGGGATGCCCCAGTCCCACAAAACTTCTCCTAATCTTTTTTTTAGAGGAAAGTCTCCAGTCCTATAAGTTTCCACCGCTGAGAAAGAGGTCCCTCCTAAACCACCCACATCTATCCCTGAGAAGCCTATCTCCTTAAGTTCAAGGGCATTTTCATAAGAAATTCCTGCTCCAGTCTCTTTTGCAATACATGGATACCTTACGTCTTTTATTATTTTTTTTAACTTTTCTTTAAGACCCTTTGTCTCCACATCGCCCTCCGGTTGGACTAATTCCTGTAAAGGGTTTAGGTGTATCGCGAGAGCGTCAGCCTCTATCTTTTCTACAGCCTTGTTCGCTTCTTTAGCGGTATACTTCATGAACTGCGGAACACCTAGGTTTGCTATAAGCAAGATTTCAGGTGCTTCATCTCTGACCTTGTATGTATCCATTAAACTTTCATCTTCAATTCCAGGTCTTTGACTTCCGACTCCCATGCCCAAACCAAGATCTTGAACTGCTCTTGCGATGTTTTTATTTATTTTTTTTGCATCAATGTGTCCGCCAGTCATTCCAGCTACGATTACCGGAGCAGATATTTTTTTGCCAAAAAATTCGCAACTACAGTCTATATCACTAAAATTTATATTAGGGATACATTCATGAATAAAATGAACATCCTCAAATCCCGTCTTTCTCTTACTCTCAACATTTTCTTTTAGACAAATCTCAATGTGGTCTAATTTCCTCTTCCTCATGTCTGACTCTTTCTCTTTCATTCACCTTTCCTCTCAATAATTGTGGATGGCCCCTCACCATCCAGTGCGAGTCTTATAACGTTTGATCGCATTCCGTTTACAATAATGACGTTAGAATATTTGATGATTTCGCGTATTTCGTCGAATTTTTGTTTCATTCCTCCAGTTACATCCTTATTATTTGGATCTATTGGTTCTAATTTAATCTTATCTAAGGACTGTGCATCTAACTCTCGTATTAACATTGCATCCTTGTATTTTTTAGGGTCTTTCGTGTATATGCCATCCACATCTGTCAAGAATATCACATCCATTCCGAATTTCTTTGCCAAAAATCTCACTATTTGATCTCCAGATAAGATATCGCACCCCTTTTCCAAATCTACTACAACATCACCGTGCAATAGAGGTATCATACCTAAATCAATTATGTTTCTTATTGTTTCTAGGTAAATTCGATATATCCTTCCGTCTTTGGTAGTGATAAAGGATGATGGAGAAAGACCTACAACATAAAGTCCTTCTTCAATAAAACACCTTGATATCATAAAATTCAATTTTCTCATACTGCAATGAATCTCTGCAAACCCTTCCAGTGAGAATATCTCTCTAATATTGAATTTTCTGGCAATAGGATGGCCAAAGGATCCTCCTCCGTGAACAAGAATCAAATCTTTATCAAGTTCCTTTATCTCTCTTGCTAGTCTTTTAATGACATCCTCCCTGAAACTGAAATCAATTTTCTTTTCAGATATCACTGAGCCACCTATTTTAATTATCACTCTCTATTCTCACCCCTTCTTTGGATATAGAAGATATAAAAGAAGAACATCCGATTTCTCTTATAGCGCTTACAACTTTTTTTTCAATTCCAGGAGCAAACGCGATTATGCATCCGCCTCCTCCAGCACCCGTCATTTTTGCTCCTAAAGATCCTGCTCTCCTAGCTACATGTACGAGTTCAGAGAGTTCTTTTGTTACAACACCCAATGAATCCAATAATCCATGATTTATGTCCATGAGCTCGCCTATTTTTATGTAGTCCTTGTTATTCAAAGCATCCAGTGCCTTAAGGGTGATCTCGCCAATAGATGCTATAATTCTATCGATTATTTCTGGATTTCTCTCTCTTCTCTCTCTTACCTTAGCAACTAGTTTACCTGTATCACCCGTAATTCCAGTATTGCCTATTACCATAGGCAACTCTATATCGATTAGCCTTATGTCTGAGCCCCTTACCAAAACACCTCCGCCATACGTTATGACTGAAGTATCAATTCTGCTAGCTGCTCCCTGTACTTCTAACTCCACCTCATAGGCCAGTTCAGAAATCTCTTTGATTTCGAGAGGTTCTTTCATAAAATTAGAAAGTGCTGATATAGTAGAAACCACAGCAGAAGCCGAAGAACCTAAACCAACACCAACTGGAATGTTAGAACTTATATCTAGACAAAAAGTTTTTTCTTTGCCTATTTTTTCAAAGGTCTTATCTATGGCTGTCAGTACGTATCTCAATTCACCCTTATTTCTCATAGATATGTGTTTTCTGTCTAAAATTGTATCAATGTCGGTTTTAATAACGTCTTTTGCCTTTATTTCGATTGTGCCGCTCTCAGATATCTTTGTTTTGACTCTTATATCTATTGCGCAAGCGATGCTCGGCTCGCCGTATACAACCGCATGCTCGCCATACAATATCGTCTTAGCGGGTGCAGAAGCTATGATCAAAATTATCTCCTCATTATAATAGAGGCGTATCCCACTACTCTAGATTTATCTCCTGTAATATCTCCGCTTGTTGCATATTTCAGCAATAAACTCTTTTTTACGCCGAGTTCTTTTGCTGCAACCAAAGCGGATATGGTCGGACCTACTCCGCACATGGATATATTTTCCGAGTTCACCACTTCGCTTAGTTCGTAGGGGTCCATATCAACTATCGCTTGGATTGCCATGTTATCCTTTATGTTTGCCACATCATGAGGCTCATAATGAGAAAAATCGGTACTCGCCAAAACGATTATTTCCCGATCTAATTCTTTTGAAACTCTCGATATAGCTTCTCCTAGTTCTTCACAAGTCTCATAATCTTGCATCCAGATTGAAATGCTCACTACGGAGAAATCATGGTATAATTCCTGTAAAAAAGGAAGTTGGACCTCTAGAGAGTGCTCATACATATGGGCATCATCATCTACTTCAAATCCAAGGGAACTTAATTTTTCTACGAATTCTTTATCCGTATTTACCTCCCCTAATGGAGTCTTCCACCTTAGGCTACTCAATGCTACTCCTGCACCTATTCCTGTATGATTTGGACCAATTATAACAAAAGTCTCAGGTTTTCCGTCTGATCCAATCTCATAGTAAGCATAAGCACCGACAGGACCAGAATACATGTAACCTGCGTGGGGTACAACTGCCCCTACTATCTTCCTTTCTTTACCTATGTCAGGAGTTTTTCCCGGACCAAGACTATGGAGATAACAGTTCTCTACGGCGGATTTTAATGCTTTTGTATTAGAGGGATAAAATTGACCCGCAACACTAGGTTCTCTCATATCTTACCCTCACTCAAACTCTTCAGGCGTATATGGGAATTCATCATCCCCTTTTATTTCTTTTCTTTCTTTCATTACCTCTCTTGCCAAAACCCAGTATACCAACATGAGGGCTTTTCTGCCTTTATTGTTGGTAGGTACTATTAGGTCAATGTTTCTTGTTGCATTATTGGTATCACACAATGCTATCACTGGAATTTTGGTCTTTTGCGCTTCTTCTATTGCTTGAGAGTCTCCTAGTGGGTCTGTTACCAACAACAACTTTGGCTCTATGTAACTTTGAGATTTGGGGTTTGTGAGTGTGCCAGGTATAAACCTGCCCGGTATTGCTATTGTGTTCGTGATCTCTGAGAATTTCTTTATTGGATTAAATCCATATTGTCTAGAAGAGACCACCAGTACTTCTTTTGGACTATACCTAGCGATTAATTTTGCTGCTACTCTCAATCTTTCGTCAACCTTCTTTATGTCTAGCACATACAATCCATCGGGTCTTACTCTATAAATGAACTGTTTCATATCCTTCGTTTTTTGCTGTGTGCCAATATGGATTCCAGCTGCGAGATACTTATCCAAAGGTACCAAAAGACCTTCTGCTTCCTCTTCCATATTCTCTCTCCTTATTTGAGTTGTTGAGTTGCGAAGCAACTCGACCTAATGATCGACCTCAACCTTTATTAAAGGTTGATCAAAGGAACTACATCCTTCGGAGGTAGAACAACTCCCATACATTTTGCTTTGTTTTTTCGAGGAGTTCTAGTTGAGTTGTTGAGTTGCGAAGCAACTCGACCTGATGATCCACCTTTCAGAAGGTGGAATGGGGCCGCCGAGATTTGAACTCGAGTCACCGGACCCCCAGTCCGAGAGGATGGACCAACCTACCCCACGGCCCCTGTGTAGATTTCCTTACTAGAACGATCATTAGATCACCTATATGACTTCTGTCTCCTTGCTCTAGCCTTTTTTCCACCGTATTTCTTTGGTTCTGTCCTTCTTTTATCCCATATAAGCAAATTTCTATCGTGCTCTAAGAAAGTGTTCTTTAGTCCTGCATCCTTTGTCCAATCTACTAAACCTCTCGCTATGGCGACTCTGCAAGCTTCTGCTCGGGACATAACTCCTCCGCCTTCTACGTTAACGTCTATATCTACACCGTCTATTACATCTTTGGCCAATAATGCAGGTTCCATTAGCTTTAATTTAGCTAATTCTGGCTCTATTAACTGAATAGGAATCTTGTTTATTCTTATTCTTCCACTACCCTCTCTTATCACCGCTCTTGCAATTGAGGTTTTTCTCTTCCCCACGGAAATAACAATATTCTTAGTCATGATACCACCTAGAAATCTGAGCCTAGCAACCTACATAATTCTTCAAGGGTGATTAACTTGGCTCTTCCTAGTTTTATTGCATCCGCATCACTGACTCTCTCGACTTCTTTTCCCTCTAATTCCTTGGGCGTGCCAATATACACCTTCAATTCCTTCAATGCCTTTCTTCCCCTTGCTCTTTTGTGAGGCAACATGCCCCTTACTGTTCTTCTAAACAATCCATCTGGTTTTTTTGGCCTATATGGTCCTTTTTTGTAACTATCTATATTCTTTTTATTCACCAATTCTTTATACTCCCTTAAGATTGTTTCCTTCTTTCCGGTGATCACTATTTTCTCAGCGTTTATGACTTGTATCTTTTCTCCCTCTAGAAGTCTCTTGGCAACAATGCTTGCGAGCCTTCCAAGAACGTGTTTTTCACCGTCTATTATCATGTTATCACTCCATAATTATTACATTGGTTCCTTTAGGATTTTTTCTTGCAAGTTCGACTAAAGAAAGGCACTCTCCTCCAGAATTTGTTATTTTTTCGTGGGCATTTTTTGAGAAATTAAATGCACCCACGCTTACCGGATGTGAAACCGATCCGCTTCCGAGGACCTTCCCGGGAACCGCTATGATATCGTTTGGCTTGCTATATCGGTTTATCTTGCTTAAATTTACCTCTGCCTTCCTTTTTCTAGATTTTTTCAATCTTCCTGCCAAATCTTTCCAGATATTGGCATTATTTTCCTTAGAAATCTTTTCTAGTTTTATAATTGTATCTTTTAAGAAGGGATTTGAACTCCTTATGACTCGCGCCATTATCGATCCTCCTACTCGGCGCTACTAACGCCATGCTATTACTTTCAACTTTTTAATACGAATCTTGGTAACTAATATAAAAGTTTTTTTTCTCTTGCCCAATAATTATTTTGAAAAATCAAAGTAAACGAACTCGATCCTAACCTCAGACCTTATTTTTCATTTTTTAAGGATATATGTAACTTACTTCTCCATCCCATCTCCACTCAGTCTCAGAAGTTCTAATACCAGAAATACCTATATCGCCAACCCAATTTCCGCCTGCTGGATCAAAAATCAGCCAACACCCTCCATTTTCATCTATTTCCCATCCATAGAAATCTGCGAACGACCACATATATCGGGTGTCTAAATAATCAATTAAATCCTTTGTATGCCTTTTATTCCCTGCATATACCTCGCAGACAGCATGTCCTCCTCCTTTCTTATAGATCAACACGATTCTTGAAGAGCCACCTATCGCTTCTATCAAAGATGCTGACAAAATAGCAATGTCGTCGCAGTCTCCTCCTCCTGCAATAATAGTCTCTCTAGGAGGTGCAATGTATTCTATTCCTCTTGGATCACTTACATATCTAATATTTTCTTTTATCCAATCATATATATCACAGGCTTGTTCAATATTCCATTCTCCCGGATGTTCTCTAGCAATTTGAACTGCTTTAGTTCTTACCACTGAATCTGTTGGTGTGATTTTACTTTTAATTTCCTCTTCAATAGAACTTTCTGGGAACATTATCACTATTTCAGAGAGAAACAAAGCAATTAATATCAAAACAAAGATAATAATTGCAATTGTCATTGTTGAGTCGTTAATCATATTACTTAATAATGCTTAGAATATATAATACTTAAATTATGTCGAATTCCATGAGGAGATATTTTTTTGCCTTTTATTCCTACTTTTTTGGCAGTTCTTTTGATCATATTTTTAATCCATAATAACCCAGATATGGAATCTTCTCTCCGTTTACTTCGATATATTGATTTGCTTCCTTGGAAATCCATAATGGTGCTTCAGGATTATCTTTCCAATCATGTTCAAATTCTAAATAACACTGCAAAGCGATTACTGCGTCTGATAAGACCATTGACATCCTTTCATTATCTTTCGGTTTGTGCCTAGTTATAGTCAAAATCGCTACTGGTTTCTCGATCTCTTTTCCCTCCCCGGTATACTTTAGAGTCTGGAATTTCAAATCACTTAATCTTATGGGATCCCTTCTGATCTATGATTGCCTAATTGTCTAAATAAGAGTTCTCGTGCCCCTTAAGGTTCTGTTAAGTTAAGATGTATGCAAGCAGTGATGCCAATTTAACTTAAATTAAAAAAATCGACCCCTTCTCAGTATAAAAGTATTGCCGCGCTTGAACTATGACCAATCTTTATACCTCTAATATTGCATAGAGTGATAGGTGTGGAAGTGAAGACGTGGATGAAAGGGATGATAATTGGAGCGATTTTATTATTGCTCTTACTTTGGCCTAAAGTAGTATATTATTTAGTAATTTTTAGTTGTTAGTGGTGGAATACTCTATTTGTTCTATATCGGCATCCATATACAGTATCAATCCATTATGTATCATTATCGTGAGGACGGTGAATTGCACTGGGGATTGATATTGGGACTGTTAGGCATAATTTTAGGTTTGCTTATTATTCTATTAACTGTGATATGGCCTTTTATTAATCAAAAATTCTTATCATAAATCCTTCTACAGGGAAAAATTATACTCTTTTTACTTCCATCCGAAGTTAGAAATATGTTATTGCTCAATAATTATTTTTAAACCGATAAAAAACGTGCACTGGAAATGTCTCTAAAAATAAACTTAATAATCTTATTCGTATTAGTTATTCCAAGCCCGGTTCTCTCGGAAACTAGAGTTGTACCCTTGATTTATGATGCAGGAATTATTCAAAGCGAAACCTATACAGTTCTTTATGATGTAGATTTCAATGAACTGCAGTATTTCTCAATTGAAGACGTAATAGAGGCGGCTTATCCCTTCATGGAAGTAAGGACCAATGGAAAGGGGGTTTATTATCCTGAGGGAGGAGTCTTTTTACAGCCGCGACCGTCGTCCTATGATGTAACTTCCATTGTACTCGGAAAAAAAGATTTGAATTCTGTTAGCATCGATTCACGGATAACCTTGAATGACGATGGAGTAAGGATATACGGTACGATTGAAAATATCAACATTGAACCCTGCGAAGTAATTCTCATTTTAAGGTTCACCAATAAAAGAACAGATATCGCTGGTAGGTCAGAGTATGGGTCTATAGAGTCTCAGGGAAGACGAATTGTTGATATTTCCGATAAGAAATACGGAATGGCAGGTAAAATAGTTTCTTTGGAAACTACCGGTATAATTGAGATACAAGAGGATGATATACTTATAAAATACGAAGACTCTCTCCAATCTGGAGATATCCGACAATTTTACCTTGAGATGAAAGCCTTTTACTTACCGCCTGATATAAAAAACCGTTGGAACTTCGACAAAGAACTTTATCCTTACATTTATGTGGATAGAGGAACTCTCTTTTCAGAATTACTCGCAAACCCGGAATCATATTCTGTAACAAAAAAAGAGGCAAATTTTTTAGTGGAAGATTGTCAAGATGTTGATTCAGTAGTTAAAAGAATATATAATTTCGTTGCCAACGAAATTGAGTACGAGTACAACAAGAATCCTTTAAAACCTTCTTATTACCCAGATACTACCCTCAAAAAGAGAAAAGGAGTGTGCATAGACAAAACCCTTCTTACTATAGCTATGTTAAGAAGTGTAGACGTTCCGGCACGCTTGGTTGTCGGAGGGGAAACAGAGACTTTGTTGGAGAAGAGCGGTCATGCCTGGTTGGAGGCGTTTATTCCTGGGAGAGGATGGGTATCGGTTGATCCAACTCTAAAACTTCCCATAGGCGAGAGAGAGCCCAGACTCAAAATTTATTATAAGGAAAAGGCACCTCCGGTCTTTAAAGATCCAGACATAATTTATTTGTATACGCAGAGAACAGAAGGTTCAGATTTACTATTTTTATTATTTTTATCAACGGTTGCCATTATAGTTCTCTCAATTTTTTTGATCCGTTCTTTTGATAAATTGAGAAAGTAAACTCTTTAAGTGATCGTTTCTTATTTTTTTCATGCGCATACTCTCAATTGGGTCCATAAACATAGACATCGTCTTGCAGATAGAAGATTTTCCAGAGTTAGATAGTGAAGTCCTCATAAGAGGTCTGCACGAGATGCATGGAGGTTCTGCTGCAAATTTTGCCGTGGCTTTAAGTAGATTGGGTATGGATGTTAGTTTTATGGGGGCAGTTGGGAATGACACATATGCAGAACTTCTAAAAAAAGAATTGATTAGAAATAACGTTGATATATCTTATTTAAAAAAAGGAGATGGAAGATCTGGTCTTGTAGTAGTCATATTCGACGAAACAGGAGAAAAAAGGATGTTTGCATATAGAGGCGCGAATAAATTTCTGGATGCCGATGACTTGGAAGAAGATTTATTATCTGACTTTGACTGGGTACATGTCGCGAGCGTAGAGAAAGATATCGTTTCGAAGGCGTGTAAAACTTTTCACAAAGTAAGTTATTCTCCTGGTAGCATAATGGTTGGTTTCGGACTAGATCATATCGAAGAAATATTCAATTATTGTAAGTATGTATTTTTGAGCAAAAGCGAGGCCTTAAGATTATTTGGCGAAGAGTGGGATAAACTAAAAAAATATAAATCTGACTTCATCGTTACGATGGGAAGAGAAGGGAGTCTTTTGGTGGGTGAAGAAAATATAAGTTCCAGAGGGTATGAAGTAGACGTTGTTGATACCACTGGAGCAGGAGATTCTTTTGCTGCTGGCTTCGTATACGGTATACTTAACTATGACATACATATGGCGTTAAAACTCGCTAATACATGTGCAGCGCTTAAAACAACAAAAGTTGGAGCTAGAAACTCCCCCACTCTAAGTGAATTACTCAGTTTTTTGAGGGAAAAGGATGAAAATTATTGTGACATCTTCGGTTGACAAAGCTAGCATGAATATCTTAGAATCTCTCATAGAATACTTTCCTTTTGAAAAAGAGGGAGAATTCGAGGGTTTTCCTATTTATGTATATGAAGATATCATGGTAATTACCACTAAAGAAGAACTTACCAAGTCAAATCATCTAGAAAATTATTTTATGCCTGAAGCATGGTTTTTCGCTTCAAGACATGAAAGTAAGACGAAATTGCCTTGTCTAACTGTTCATGCTCCTGGAAATCTGGATCAATTCGGTATTGCAGATCCTTCATCAATTAAACTCGCTCTCATGAAACTTCATGAATTAACCAGGGAATTTAACCTCGACTATCATGTTTCTTTAGAGGCTACACACCATGGTCCCACGAGTTTTAAAAAACCCGTAACTTTTATCGAAATTGGAAGCGATTTGAAAGCCTGGAATGATCTCAAAGCAGGTGAAATTGTCTCTCAAGCAATAATGAATGCAACAAAAGACATTACCTTTGAATCCTACGGGGGTTTGGGAGGTCCCCACTACGCTCCAGCCCATACCAAGACCGTCTTAACAACAAAAATCGCGGTGGGACATATATTGCCTTCTTATTTAATAGGAGATATCACTGAAAAAGTATTTGAGCAAGTTCTTCATAGAAGTGTAGGAAATATTAATAAGGTAATATTTGACTGGAAAGGGATGAAAAGCATAGAAAGGAAAAAGATGTTAAATATTTGCAAGAAGCTAGGAGTAGAGGTGGTAAGAGAAAAAGATATTAAGGATGGATAGTTACGGGAAATAAAAATATCCGATCTAAATATTATACATACTTTGTATAACAATTAAAAATTAAACAGGAGATTCTGGAGGTCCTAAATTGGAAAAGATCATTGAAGACGTGATGAAGAGGATAGATGATGAAGACGAAGAAAAAAAGGAAAAAAAGGAGACAAAAACAAGCAAGAAACCTGATCTTATCGATGAAGAACTGGAAGATTTGTTAATCAAACTGAGAACGAACATATCTGTCGTAGGAACGGGTGGAGCAGGAGGAAATACTGTAACAAGGATTATGGAAGCAGGCATAGAGGGAGCAGAAACCATCTGCATGAATACAGATGCACAAGATCTCTTGTACACAAGGTCTCATCATAAGCTCTTGTTTGGGAGAGAGGTAACTCAAGGACTCGGCGCCGGAAACGTTCCCCTTTTAGGAGAAGAAGCCGCAAAAGAGAATGAACCAGAGATAAAGGCACTGTTACAAGGTTCAGACATGGTATTCGTCACTTGCGGATTAGGAGGAGGGACAGGAACGGGTTCCGCCCCTATTATAGCGCAGATAGCAAAAAAATTAGGCGCTCTTACGGTTGGAGTTGTAACACTTCCATTCACCATAGAAGGTGTATTAAGAAGGAGGAATGCGCAGGGTGGACTATCAAAACTTATGAGGGTTGTAGATACTGCCATTGTTATACCTAACGATAAACTCTTAAAAATAGTGCCTAATTTTCCGATAAACGCTGCGTTTAAGGTGGCTGATGAGATTTTGATGCAGGCAGTAAAGGGAATTACAGAGATGATAACAAAACCGGGACTCGTAAACTTAGATTTCGCTGATGTAAAGGCAGTAGTAAAGAATGGAGGATTAGCAATGATGGGAATTGGAGACTCTGATTCAGATAACAGGGCACTGGATTCAATAAACAAAGCAATAGTAAGTCCTCTTTTGGATATAGATATCTCAGGAGCCAAAGGGGCTTTAATTAATATTACGGGTAGCGATGACTTATCAGTAGAAGAATCAGAAAAGATAATTAACGTTGTGGCCAGTAAACTAGATCCAGAAGCGACTATAATTTGGGGCGCTCAAATAGACCCCTCGATGGATAGAAATGTAAGGACAATGGTTGTTGTAACAGGAGTAAAATACCACGACATTTATGAAGAAGAATATTTGCCAAGAGAAACGGATATAAGTACTTGGCTGGGACTTAAACAGGTGGAATAATTGCCAAAGCTTAAGAATTTCTTTAAAGAATATCTTAGAGTTCTTAGAATAGCAAGGCGACCGAATAGATTTGAGTTTACGAATATATCTAAGATCACCGGCTTTGGCATAATATTAATTGGTGCGATAGGATTTGTTGTTAGGATGATAGTTCATATCACGAGTGGATGATAAGATGGAAACTCAGTTATTCCCCCTCAGAACGACAATTGGTCAAGAGAAAAATGTGGCAGAACTTATAGCTGCAAAAATGAGGAGATACAAGATCGACATTAAGGCTATATTGGTACCAGAAGAAATGAGAGGATATATTTTTGTGGAGGCTGAGAATCAGGGTATCGTCGAAAGCGGCGTAGCCGGCGTCCCTCATGTTAGGGGAGTACTACCCGACTCCGTACCTATAGAAGAAGTACAGCATTTTATGGAGGCTAAACCTCTTATAGCAGGTGTTGAAATTGGGGATATTGTAGAACTTATTGCTGGTCCATTTAAAGGTGAAAAAGCAAAAGTTGTGAGATTTGATGAAGGAAAGGGCGAAATAACAGTAGAATTGCTTGAGGCCACAGTTTCAATACCCGTTACTGTTAGAGGAGACCATGTGAGAGTCTTATTAAAGGAGGAGAGAGTTTGAAGAACAAAGAGATTCTAGAAGTCTTAGTAGACGGTGGAAAAGCCTCTGCAGGCCCTCCATTAGGCCCATCTTTAGGTCCAGTGGGTATTAACATAGGAGAGGCGGTAAAAAAAATAAATGAAATTACAAAAGACTTCGAAGGCATGAAAGTACCTGTAAAACTCATCATTGATAAAAAAACCAAGGAATTCGATATAACGGTTGGAACACCTCCTTGTACAGCGCTCATAAAGAAAGAACTTGACTTAGAAAAGGGATCAGAACATCCTCTTGAAAAGAAGGTTGGTAACCTTAAAATGGAACAAGTCATCAAGATTGCGAAGATGAAGATGAGTGATTTACTCTCTTATGACGTTAAAAATGCCGTAAAGGAAGTAATCGGAACATGTGTTAGCATGGGCATTACTATAGAGGGCAAAGATCCAAAGGAAGTACAGAAAGAAATCGATGAAGGTTTATATGATATATGAAATGAGGGAGCGGGTCAAATATGGATCGTTTAATGATAATGGAAGGCATTAAAAAGGCGAAAGAGAACTCTAAAAAGAGAAATTTCTCCCAGAGCATAGATATTACGATCCTTCTCAAGGAGGTAGATCTTAATAACCCTCAAAACAGGATTAATGAAGAATTAGTCCTTCCACACGGCAAAGGAAAATCAGTAAAAGTAAGTATCATAGCCGATGGCGATTTAGCGATGAAAGCGAGGAATTTTACTGACATGATAATTACAAAAGAAAAATTAAAGGAATTACAGAAAAATAGAAGGGAGTGCAAAGAAATAGCAAAAAAATATGATTTCTTCATTGCCCAAGCAGATATGATGCCGATGGTTGGTAAGATACTAGGTCCTGTTCTGGGCCCTAGAGGAAAGATGGCTAAACCTATACCCTTAACTGCTGATCTGAAGCCTTTATTCGAGAGATATAATAGAACAGTTAGAATAAAGATGAAAGATCAACCAGTAATAAGTGTATCAGTAGGAACTGAAGAAATGGATGATGATAAAATTTCAGAAAACTGTGAGGCAGTGGTCGGCGCGATAGAACGTAAACTTGAAAAAGGATCTTATCATATCAAAAATATATTCATTAAAACTACAATGGGCATGCCAATAAGGGTAAAATAGGTGAAAAAGTTGGTCGCTGAGTGGAAACTTAAAGAAGTGGAAGAACTAAAGGAAGAATTAAAACAGTGGCCTGTAATAGGGATCGTAGATGTAGGGAACATACCAGCAAGACAAATTCAGAGGATAAGGAGAGATTTGACGGGGCAAGCGCTGTTGAAGGTCTCAAAAAAATCTCTTATGAACATCGCTCTGGAAGAAATTGCCAAAGGAGAAGATGATATAAAGAATTTATCTAAATTTATGAAAGGGCGTCCAGGATTCGTATTTACAAAGATGAGCCCATTTAGATTATATAAATTACTTCAAAAAAACAAGACGACCGCTTCTGCTAAGTTAGGACAAATAGCCTCAAATGATATCGTAGTCCCAAAAGGAGAGACCCCATTTCCACCCGGACCTATTTTAGGAGAATTTCAGAGAGCTGGCTTGCTGATTGAGATTCAAAAAGGGAAGATTGTAATCATTGAAGATAGCATTGTGCTAAAAAAGGGAATGAAAGTTACATCCCTCATTGCAAATGTCCTGAATCGTTTGGGAATTGAACCTATGGAGGTCGGATTAGATTTAGTCGCGGCCTATGAAGATGGTTCAATATTAACCTCTGAATATCTTCATGTAGATACTGAAGAATTTGTGGCAAAAGTAAAAGAGGCATTTTCATGCTCATTAAATCTATCAGTCAATGCTAACATACCAACCAGATATTCGGTAGAAATTCTATTAAATAATGCTTTTACTAAGGCAAGTAATCTCTCTTTAAATGCCAATATACCTACTAAAGAAACTTTACCTAGCATAATATTAAATGTTTATGTAAAAGCCACCAATTTAACATCCTTTTTAGCTAGCAAGAATCCTGATGCTCTACCAGATGAACTAAGGTCTGAGTTAATCAAAGAGGATATCGTAAAAGAGGAGAAAGCGGAAGAAAGTGAGGTAGAAAAGGAAGCGGAAAAGGAAGAGGAGGAAGATAAGGTAGCGTCTGGTCTTTCCGCACTTTTTGATTAGGAGGTGAGAATTTTGGAATACATTTATGCTGCTATGCTGTTACATTCCGCGCATAAAGAGATCAATGAAGACAACATCAAAAAAGTATTAGAGGGAGCAGGCATTGAAGCAAACGACGCCAGAATAAAGTCTTTAGTATCCGCGCTAGAAGACGTTGACATAGATAAGGCTATAGAATCTGTGGCAACAGTTCCAACTGTTCAGGCGCCCCCTACAGAAGAAAAGGCAGAAGTAAAAGAGAAGAAAGTTGAAAAGAAGAAAAAAGAGGAAGAAGAAGAAAAAGAAGAGGAAGAAGTAGCAGCAGGATTAGCCGCACTATTTGGCTAAATTCCTCTCCCTCTTTATATCCTTGGAGGAATTTTTTTGAGCGAATATGAAGTAGAATTATTTAGAGATTTGGACTTTGCTAGAAAAGAGTGTGAAATTTGTAAAAGAGCCTTCTGGACATTGGTCCCTGATAGAAAAACTTGTGGTGAACCTCCTTGCGATGAGTATACCTTTATAGACAAATCTTCAATGAAGAAATCTTATAGTTTGCATGACATGAGAGAGGAGTACCTTAGATTTTTTGAGGATCACGATCATACGAGAATAGAGAGATATCCTGTCGTTGCGAGATGGAGAGAAGATATTTTATTAACTATAGCATCAATAGCGTGTTTCCAACCTTGGGTTTTATCTGGAGAAGTTGATCCACCTTACAATCCCTTAACCATGTCTCAGCCAAGTATAAGATTAAATGACATTGATAACGTAGGGAGGACTGGGAGGCACTTTACTTTATTTGAGATGATGGCCCACCATGCCTTTAATACCAAGGACCACTACGTTTACTTCAAAGACGATACCGTGAGGTTATGTCACGAACTTCTTACCGATAGATTGGGAGTTAAACCTGAAAAGATCACTTACATAGAAGAGTGGTGGGAAGGCGGAGGCAACGCAGGTCCTTGTTTTGAGTCTATAGTGGATGGCGCTGAATTAGCCACTTTAGTATTTATGCAGTATGTAGGCCCCATAAATGGTGAGTACCATGAGATGGATATGAAGGTCGTTGATACTGGTTACGGTCTAGAGAGATTTACATGGGTCTCTCAGGGTACACCTACCGTATATGATGCTGTGTTCGATGGTTTTCTTGTAAAATTAAAAAAATTAGCAGGAATAAAGGAAGATAGGGACATTCTAGTCGAACATGCTAAATTAGCGGGTTTGATGGACATATCGACTCTTGCAGATGTGAGAATGTTAAGAAAAAAGGTAGCAGAAAGGATTGGGATTGACTTAGTCGAATTGTCAAGAATAATGGAGCCTCTAGAAGCGATTTATACGTTAGCTGATCACTCTAAGTGCATATCATTTATGTTTGGAGACGGCATAGTTCCATCTAATGTAAGAGAAGGTTATTTGGCGAGACTCGTCTTAAGACGTGCCTTAAGGTTCTTGCGTGAATTAGAAATGGATCTTTCTTTCGCTGAGATAGTAGCGATGCAAATAGAGCATTTAAGTCCAAGTTTTCCGGAATTAAAGGAAAATATAGATACTATATTGGAAGAAGTAAGTGTAGAGGAAAAGAGATATAAAGAAACATTGAAGAGAGGAGAAAGACTTGTCTTAAGAACTGCTAGTGCCATTAAAAAAAGAGGCATAAAGGAGTTAGATGTCACCACTCTAATAAATCTCTACGACTCTCAGGGTATCCCTCCAGAGATCGTTAAGGAGATTGCAAAAGACGACATCGAGGTAAATATTCCAGATGATTTCTATGCTAGAGTAGCAGAACTACATCAAAAAAGGGAAGAAGAAATAAAGGAAGAGAAGATTGAGATAAAAGAATATCCTCCTACAGAATTATTATTTTATGAAGACCCACATATATTTGAATTCAAGGCAAATATAATCGGAATAGAGGGAGATTTAGTTATACTTGATAAAACATACTTTTACCCAGAAGGAGGAGGGCAACCCGCAGACATAGGTACTTTTGAACAGAATGGTTTAGAAGTAAATGTAATAGACGTACGAAAGGTAAAGGATGTTGTAGTCCACAAAATAAAGGGTAACGTCGAACATGGTGAAATTTTGGGTAAAATAGACAAAAAAAGAAGGCTTGCCCATGTTAGACACCATACTGCCACACATTTGGTTATGGCTGCCGCTAGAAATGTATTAGGAAATCACATCTGGCAGGCTGGCGCGCAAAAAGGAGAAAAAAGTGCTAGAATTGATTTAACGCATTTTCAAAGAGTTAATAAACGACAATTAAGAGAAATTGAAAAACTAGCCAATGAATATGTCATGGAAAACTTACTTGTAAGAAAGACTTGGATGGAGAGAAATCAGGCTGAGAAGAAATATGGATTTCGATTGTATCAAGGAGGAGTCGTGCCAGGAAGAGACATACGTGTTTTAGAGATCGATAATGTTGACGCTCAGGCTTGTGCAGGCACCCATATAGATCACACCGGAGAAATAGGCGCCATAAAAATAATAAGAAACGAAAGGATTCAAGACGGCGTGGAAAGGTTTGAATTCTCGGCAGGACTGCCTGCCATAGAACAAATCCAAGAAATGGAAGAAATTATAGAAAATACTGCTAGCATTTTTAAGGTACCTTTAATGCAGACTCCAGAGACTGCAGAACGTTTCTTCTCAGAATGGAAAGAACTTAAAAAAGATGTTGAGAGGCTTCAAGAAGAATTGGCTTCTCTGAGAGTGGAAGATCTCATTCAAAAAGGAGAAAAAATAGGAGAATCTCTCGTAATAAAAGAAATGCTTGATTTATCTGACAAAGAACTGGAAAAGACGGCTATTCAGACAATGAATAAAAGAAAAGATACAATATCAATATTAAGAAACCCTAAGAACTATATAGTCGTAAGCGTGGGAGAATCCGTTAACATCAGTGCAAACGATTTAGTTAAAAAGATCACTTCCAGAATGGGTGGTGGAGGCGGCGGAAAGAAGAATCTTGCCAAAGGAAGCGTAAAACAATGGAACGATGACGCGTTAGAAGATGTTTTAAGAGATCTTCACTCGTCTCTGGAGTGAAAGTTATGGAAGAATGGAAAAAATGGGAGGATAAATGGCAAGACATCTGGAAAAAAGAGGAACTTCACCATTCAAAACCTCAGAAGAAACCTAAATTTTACATAACTGTTGCCTATCCATACCCCTCAGGATCAATGCACGTAGGTCATGGTAGAACTTATACAGTGCCAGATGTAATAGCTCGTTTTAAAAGAATGCAAGGTTACAACGTATTATTCCCGATGGCTTGGCATGTTACGGGAGCTCCCGTAGTTGGGATTGCAAGTAGGTTTCAGCGAGGAGATCAAAGTGTGGTAGAACTCTACAGAGATCTGTACCGTGTTCGAGAAAACATATTATACATGTTTACTAATCCTCACAAGATTGTAGAATACTTCTGTAAGGAATACAAAGAAAATATGGATAGAATAGGTTATTCTATAGACTGGAGGAGAGAATTTACGACGACGGACCCTCAATACAATAAATTCATAGAATGGCAGTTTAGAAAATTAAGAGAGAAAGGATACGTTGTAAGAGGGGAGCATCCAGTAAAGTGGTGTCCAAATGATAAAAATCCTGTAGGAGATCACGATTTACTGGAGGGAGAAGAAGCGAACATACTGACCTTTACGTTATTGAAATTTGATTACAACGGTTATAAGATTCCCTGTGGAACGTTAAGGCCCGAAACAGTATTTGGTGTTACAAATCTCTGGATTAGACCAGATTTAGAGTACGTCGTAGCAAATATAGAGGGAGAAAAATGGATAATAAGCGAGGAGGCATTAGAAAAACTCAAAGAGCAGGGATACGATGCTGAAAAAGAAAAGACCATAGAAGGAAGAGAAATCGTTGGAAAGTATGTCAAAAATCTCGCTTTAGGTAGTGATGTAATCATACTTCCTGCTTTCTTTGTGGATCCAGATTACGCTAGTGGCATAGTTATGAGCGTACCTGCTCACGCCCCCTACGATTATGTTGCATTAAAACAGTTGAAAGAAGATCCTTCATTTTTGGAGGAATACGGTATTGATGCGAGTGGTATAGAACCCATCCAACTCATAGAAGTAGAGGGATATGGAATTTACCCTGCAAAAGATATCGTAGAGAAATACAATATAAAAGACCAAGACGATAAAAAACTAGATGATTTAACAGAAGAAATATACAGGGTTGAATTTGCTAAAGGACGTATGTTAGAAAATATTCCAGGTTATGGTAATTTTAGTGTATACGAAGCAAGAGAAATGGTCAGATATGATTTTTTGAAAGAGAATAAAGCCAATTCAATGTGGGATTTTTCAGAAAAGCCCGTAACATGCAGATGTGGAACAAAATGTCTCGTAAAACTATTAAGCGATCAGTGGTTTCTGAAGTATTCTGACGAAAATTGGAAGGAATTAGCCAGAGAATGTATTAACGAAATGACGCTTGTACCCGAGGAGGTTAAGGCAAACTTTAATTATGTGATAAATTGGCTGAATGATTGGGCTTGTGCACGAAAAATGGGACTTGGTACAAAAATACCATGGGATGTAGATTGGATAGTAGAGCCTTTGAGCGATTCTACCATATATATGGCATACTATACCATAGCCCACATTATAAAAAACTTAAATCCCGAGCAACTAAACGACAAGGTGTTCGACTATATATTTTTGGGCAGGGGTTCTTCGGAAGAAATTGCAGAAAGCACGAACATAGGTATTCACGCGTTAAAAGCAATGAGAAAGGAGTTTACCCACTGGTATCCGTTGGATTTAAGATTTTCTGCTAAGGATCTTGTAGGCAACCATCTTTCCTTTCATGTTTTCCACCATACCGCCATATTTCCCAGGGAAAATTGGCCAAGCGGTATTGTGGTGTTTGGGATGGGTCTTTTGGAGGGGGAAAAGATGTCCTCTTCCAAAGGAAACGTAGTTCTGTTTCAAGACGCGTTGGATAAATACGGTGGTGATACGACCAGGCTGTTCTTGATGTTTTCAGCAGATCCCTGGCAGGATTTCGACTGGAAGGAGAGACAAATAGAATCTATGGAACAAAATCTCCAGAGATTTTGGAGACTTGCAAATGATATTATAAATACGGATTCCGATGAAAGTGAGATCCGATTCATAGATAGATGGATTCTAAGCAGACTTCAAGGGAGTATTAAAGAGACTACAAACTCATTAAACTCCTTCCAAACGAGGAGAGCAGTTCAGGAGTCTTTTTTCTCTTTGTTGCATAACGTTAGAAGATACTTAAGGAGAGCAGAAAGGCCAAATAGAGAAGTACTTACGCTAGTAATGAACGTTTGGATAAGGTTGCTCGCCCCCCTCATACCGCATATGTGTGAAGAATTATGGGAGAGGATGGGTAACTCGGGTTATGTATTCAATGCAGAATGGCCAAAAATAGACGAAGAATTAATTGATTACGATGTAGAAATAGCAGAGGAATATATGCAAAATCTTACCTCAGATATAGAAGCCATACTTAAAATAACAAATATAAAGCCAAAAAAGACCTCTATATTCTTGGCCCCCTCATGGAAATACAAAGTCTACCGAAAAATGTTGAAAGAAAGATTGAAAGAGAAGATAGAGTTGTCTAAAATTTTAGAGGTCTGTATGAAGGACAAAGAGTTAAAGGAGTATTCTGAGGAGATCAAAAGGTTCGCATCGTCTATTATAGATGATATAAATAAAATGCATGTTGATAGCATTGAAAAAACCCTTAATTTTTCCCTAACTGAAGAAGATGTTTTGAGAGAGGCAAAAGACTTTTTATCAAATCAAACAAAAACAAGTATACACATCGTTATGGCGGAAGAAGAGGCATATGACCCAAAAAATAAGAGAGCCCATGCAAAACCCTTTAGACCAGCCATTTACATGGAATAAAGTATTGAAAGCTGCTCAGGAACTTAGATTTTTGTTAGAAAGCGGTTACAAAAAGAAGAGCGCCTTGAAATTTGTTTCAGACCATCATTTGCTTTCTCTAAAAGAGAGAAATCTTTTGGCTAGGGCTATATTTTCTAAGAAAGAGGCAGAACAACTTAGAAAAAGACGTATAAAAATGAATGATTTAATAAACGTGGATTTAGGGATTGACGGATACAACGTTTTAATAACTACGGAATGTATACTGATGGATAAACCTTTGATAAAATGTGACGATTCCTTCATTAGAGACATTGAGGCTTCTTTCGGAAAGTATAAGATGAGTGAGTATACGATGACGGCAATTAATCTTATTTTAGATCTTTTGAATATTTATCCTCCTAAAAATATGGTTTTTGTTTTTGACAGTCCTGTAAGGAAAAGCGGAGAATTATCGAGCAAAATAAAAGAACATATAGATGAAAGAGGTTTAAACGGTACCGCTGTTACTTCAAAACATTGCGATAAGAAGCTCTTAGGTTTTGAATGTATTGCTACGAGCGATCACGTTTTGATTAAAAAGTCTAAAAAAGCGTTAGATATACCCTGTAAGATAATCGAGGATTTAGATAAGCCTTTTTATGATGTTAGAGATACCTATGGAGGTTAGAAATCCTCCACCGAAGGAAAGGGCCCCTCTTCCTGCTTAATTTCCGAGATATTTCCGTGAAAAGGGGTACTCCTATTTGTTCTTAATGCTTGTTTAATCTTTTATCTAATAGAAAAAGTTTTTAGATCTATTCAGTTGGGAAAAGTAATTAACTTCCCGAATAAAAGGTAGAAGAGGGGTGAGCTTAATTTGTAGCCTTAAACCTAAATCACTGTCTCCACTATTATTGTGTCCTTAACAAACCTTTTCAATGTGCCCTCAACAACATTGAGAGCCGTAAACTGGGACATCGGACAGCCGGCGCAGGCACCGACCAATCTTACCTTTACAATATCGTTTTCCTCGTCTATGCCAATTAATTCGATATCTCCTCCATCCATTTTGAGACTTGGTCTGATGTACTCATCGATTACCTTTTCCACTTCTTCTTTCATTCTTTCACCTCTTCCTCTTTCTTCTTAAAGGACTCTAGACAAATTGAGCAGCAAAATACATACTCCTTATCATCTATAACCTTTTTATGCATGGCAAATAAGCAATCTTCCGGGGAAATTTCTTTTCCACAGAGTTCACAATCCACTTTATCAACTCTCCTGAGATTTTTTCTTTTTAAAATCTTCTATTGCCGCGTGCAATGCATCTGCAGCAAGATTAGAGCAATGCATTTTTACTGGAGGTAAACCTTCTAAGGCATCTGCAACGTCTTTTTTTGTAATTTTTTGCGCCTCATCAAGAGTTTTTCCTTTTGCTAGTTCAGTAACCATACTGCTTGTGGCTATGGCTGCCCCGCATCCAAAGGTCTGAAATTTTACATCTTTTAATTTATTATCTTCGACCTTTATGTACACGCTCATGAGATCACCACAAACAGGGTTCCCTACGGTACCTACTCCGTCTGCATCTTCGATTACTCCAACGTTGCGAGGATTCCTGAAGTGATCCATGACCTTCTCGCTATACATTAAATCACCTCGGTGTTAATGGAGATAACTCTCTTAACTTCTCTACTACTTCTGGTAAAACTTCTAATAAATATTTCACATCTTCCTCATCATTTGACTTGCCGAGTGTGAGTTGTAATGATCCGTGGGCTAGTTCATGCGGCAAGCCTATTGCAGTCAGTACATGTGAAGGCTCTAAAGTCTTTGAAGTACACGCAGAGCCGGTCGAGGCAGAAATTCCATACATATCAAGGCTTAAGATTAAAGATTCTCCTTCAATATAGTTGAATCTGAGATTTATATTGTTTGGAAGTCTTTCTGTAAGGTGCCCATTCAGATAGCAGTGGTCTATGTTCTCAAGAGTGCCTTTTATTATCTTATCCCTTAATTTTGTCAGTCTTTTACTTTCTTCACTCATTTCTTCTTTTATGAATTCAGCGGCCTTGCCCATACCCACGATACCGGGTATGTCCTCGGTGCCGGATCGCAATCCCTCTTCCTGTCCGCCTCCATGTATAATCGGGGCTATTTTGGTTCTTTTTTTAATATACAGGGCGCCTTTACCTTTAGGACCGTAGATATCGTTTGAAGACATTGATAATAAACTTATATCATCCCTTACAACGTCTATTGGAACCTTACCCAAGGACGCCACAGAATCTACGTGGAAGTAAATTTCTTTGTCACTCGCAATCTCGCCTATCTCCTTAATGGGCTGTATTGTTCCAATCTCGTTGTTCGCATAGATGATGGAGATGAGTATGGTTTCTTCCGATATCTCTTCCTTTAACTTTTCTACATCGACCATTCCGTATTCATCTACCGGTATATATGAAATATTAAAACCTTCCGTCTGAAGATATTTACATGTATTCAACACGGAAATGTGCTCTATTTTTGAAGTAATGATATGATTTCCTTTCGTTTTATTTCTGTAGGCAGTTCCTTTTAATGCTAGGTTGATACTTTCCGTTGCACCGGAGGTAAAGATAATTTCACTATCTTTTGCCCCTATTAGTTCTGCCACCTTTTTTCTCGATTGTTGTAGAGCTACTTTATCTTCATGCGCAAAAGTATACAAAGAGGATGGATTTCCATATTTTTCATTATAATAAGGAACCATCGCCTCTATAACGCGCGGATCTGTAGGCGACGATGCAGCATAGTCCATGTATACCTTTCTCATTTTAAAACCACATTACTCCATCTACTTCTAAGACTAAATCATTCAGGGTAGCGGCTCCAACTATTTTGGCTTCTTCTATGAAGTCTCCTCTTTCCATGTTCAATAACTGAGTACTCTGTTCGCATACGTAGAATTTGACACCCATTTTAGCCGTCTGGTCCATTACTTCCTTTAGACTGGGAAAACTGCCCAACTGTATCTTCTCTGCTTCGCCTTTTTTAATCACTGTCAATCCCATTCCAAGGAAATAAATTATAGGTTCTATGTCCATGGCTTTAGCGGTTTGTGCCAATACAAATGGCGAATAAAGCCTTTCAGGAGTGTTTACTCCGCTTGTTTGGACATACATTATCTTTTTTTTATGTTCAGGCATAAATAACAAACTCCTTAATATAACTCTCATTTATTTATTTTTTTTAAAAATGAAACGAAGGACATCTCCTTCCTTTTTAATTTCAAGAAGTTCTTGACCGGTTCTTTTCGCAAAACGCCTCAAATCTTCTTCTGCAGCCGGGTCGTCAGCAAGAACCTCTAAAATCTCCCCTACCTCCATCCCATCCAATGCCTCTCTTGTTTTAAAAATGGGTATTGGACAGTACAATCCAATTAAATCTATTGATTTATCAGGCTCAGGATTTGTTTTTTTCATTATTATTTCTCTCTCATTAACTTGGTTCGACTATATCTCCAAACTAGGAGTTTAAAAATTTTTTGTTTGAACCATAAGATAATTTCGGATAAATTTTCTCCTTTTCATCTGTAGAGGAGCTGTTTCTACATATATGGGGGTTTAGAAAGGGGGTGATAGGGTAGGATAAGATAAATTCAGTATAAAATTAGGTAAAACCCCCTTCTCAAATCATTCTTCTTCTAACGTTATCGCTGCTTGAGGACATTCGTCAATACATACTTCGCACTCTATACAATCTTCTGGGCGAGCGACGATAGATTTTCCTCCTTCGAGTTCAAATACTTCCGTTGGACATACATCTACACAAATTCCATCGCCATCGCATTTTTCATGATCTACCACTGGAATCATATTACTTCACCTCGAATTTGCTATATAACTGAGGAGAATTTTTACATATATATAAAGATGGCGGCTATCGTTTTATATTATAAGTGTTTTCTTTTCCCCATAATCATTTCTTCTGCCTTTCCCGATAGTATCCATCCTAAAAATATCGCTACTGGAATGAAAAGTGCAGCAGGAATGGAAGGATCTATATGAATTATTCCTCTTGCCTCCATTGCCTCGAAAATTATCAGTGCAAGTTCAGTGAAATAAAATGCCACCAAAAATACATACACTCCTTTGACTGCTTTTTGTAAATCCAGTTGCGTCTTGGCAGTAGCATGCATGCTTTTCTGAAGATCAAAACTCTGTTCTTGTTGGATTAACTCTATTTTAGTTCGTAAAATATTGATGATGTCCTCCATTTCCTTACGTATACCATCTATTCGATTATATAGTGTCTCGTAGTCTTCTTTGATGCCTTTAACCTTACTTAGAATGGAAGTCGATATTAATGGTAACGCATCTACCTCGCGCTCTTTCCAACCGACGAAGATAGTTTCTAAAATGTTTCTGTGGGAGGTTGCATCGAGAAAATGGTGGTTCACTTCTTCAGTAATGCCTGCTATTTCAGAAAAACTATTGCTAATGTCATGCATCCAATCTTTTAGAATATCATGGTCTGCTTGTGCCAGACCAATGCTTACAGATCCCAATTTCGATACTGTTTCTTCCTCAATTCGACTTAGACGATCAGAGATCAAAATGTATTTTTGCTTCTCCAGATGGAGTAGGTGGTAGTTGGATTCTATTGTTATTATATCGTCTACGATTCTCTCTTGCATGGGAGAAACCAAGTATCTTTCTCTCCCTATCCTTTTTTCCTGATCACTGCTCATTACCTGAATACCATCTAAGATTTTACTTCCCACTTTATCGATTTTTGGCATAAAATAGTCTAAATTTTCGTAAAAAAACTCCTCTTCGTTCAATAGGATATCTAACACAAAGAGTTGATTGTGAACATCAGGTAATTCTAATGGGGCCAAATGATCGATTAAATTGAAGATTTCAGCCGGAGATTCTTTAATTGAAATCGTCCATACTTGATAATTGTAGAAATCCTTGGAAATATCCATTTTAAGAATTAATCGATACTTACCCTCGAAGGTTTTAGAAACGGAGGCAGTCTTCTCTTTCCATTTTATCTCCTCTAAATTTATTTCACACAAACTTGCGACTTTTTCGAAGTTATTTTTAATGCTTTCTTCATCTACTCCTCTCAAAGAATAGCCAAATACCTTAACGTAAGTTGGTGTGGAAATCTCGTGTTCGAGCATTTCTTCATGATATTCTGCTATACACAAGGGGCTAGTTGGATCATAAGGATTATAGTCTTCCGTTATATAAAGTCCGCAGAGGCAGCGACCGTATCTCTGGAGATGCAGATCTCTATTTGCGCATGGACAGATTAAGTCTTTGTCCTCTTCTATTTTGCCGCTAGCCAAACTACAAGGACAAGTAGCATAGCCATAACGCTCTTTATTTTCCATGAGGCCAAGCAAAATCCTCTCTACAAAATCGCGATTGGGGTTTAGGAGGTATCCTGTTTTGTCAGCCTGCTTTTTAAAGATATCATAGTATTTCTGAAGATCTTTCTTCTTTTCTTCCACAACTGGCGATTTCGGAAGGACAATGTCCTTTGCCTTAAGATTTAAAGCCTTCCTCATTCTTGCTTCATCGAAGCCGATGATGCTCCTCTCGTTTATGCGAATAACGGGAAAACTTCGTTGACCGCTTAATCGATACGCCTCTGCTATTGCTTTTTTTTGCTCTTCTCCACCCAACTCGTCAACCATTATTCTCTCGTATTCTACACCATGGTCATCTAGAAAACTCTCTACCAGCCTACAGTAAGGACATGTTTTTAAACTATAAACCGTTATACTCACAAAGATTTCCCCTTAATCTTTGGTATTATCAGATACATAAAATATGCAATCTTCTTTGCTGCAGTATTTATTCCTACCACTATAATCACACTTTATTTCTGAAAGAGGAACGTACTCTAAATCAACACCTAAAACATCCCTTATATATTGAACGGCTATATCTAAAACAATCCAAGTGCTTCTTTTACAGCATCTTGCCCCTCTTGCATTCGCTACTGCCGCGAGAGCACGAGAAGTCATCGTATTTGCTATAGATCTTTCTTTATCAGAAAGAGGCGTTGAGCCTAAGATAACGCATAAGGCTATGCCGGTAGCAATAGCAACCCCATCTGCACCATATAAACCGCAATAACCAGCGGGAACTTTACTACCACGCCTTATCGCCTCTATAATATCATCTTCGGTCCCTTTTCCTGTTAAGTTTCGATAACCAGTAACCAAAACACCTGCTATCATTGCATGATGCTCCGGACCGATCATGGGTATTTTTGGATGTTTCATTATTGCGTTTGCCATCTCAAAGGGGTTTTTTGATTCTGAAGATAGGCAGAATTGAGTTATAAGATCTATTGCTCCCTTCGAATGGCATTCCTCGCAGACATAATGTCCTTCTTTGCAGATAAAATATCCTTGATCTTCTTCTCCGCAGTAAATGCACCTCACATCAACGGGCTTTTCAAGATACTCGAGTTCCTTTGCACAAACCATACAACCTTCATTTTTTCTATCTTCTCCCATTTATTGTCTCCTTTTGTTTATAGTGTTCGTTTAAGCCTCGATCAAAAACTAATAAAGAAAATTGTTTATAAATTTGTCTCCTTAAGGCATGTAGAATAACGATATATGATCTACCAAAGGAAGAAAGAATTTCTCTGCTCAAAAGAGATAACTGAAGAAGTGCAGGAAGTGGATTGCTTCAAAAAATTGGAAGAGTTAGACAGCGTGGCCCTCCTCCTGCCTTTAAAAGTTCGTTAATTTTAACCGTCAATACATCTATACCTTCCTTTTCCAATGATTTATTGGTCAGATAGTTCTCTTCTGATGCGATAATCCTTCCTTTTTTTAGAAGTAATACATTGGCCGGTATCGTTAGGTATTCTCTTTCGTTTGCAAATATGATGTTCCAGTCAGAAATTTCTATTTCTTCATTAAATGCATTTGGAAACATTATGATGGTTGAATCATCCACAACGTTCATTGCTAAATCCAAATGAACAAATTCTTTTTTTAAATGGATTGTATTTATTTCTAAATTTTCTAAAAGGGTTTTAATTTCTTGTATTCCTTCAAAATCTGTTCTGTTTCCATGTCCAATGAATATTTTTTCTTCATCAATTGCTAGAATATCACCTACCTCTAGAAATCCTTTCTTTATTCTATGGATGATAGGAAGATTTAAACGATCAATAAATTCAGAGAGAAGATTTTCTTCTCCTTGTCTTGTAGATTCTCTCATTCGGCCTATTAAAATTCCTTCTCTAAATGAAAATCCCACGTCTCTCACAAAGGTTTGGTTTCCTTTTCCGGGCGAAGCCTCTAAAATTTCAACCTTCACCCTCTCTGATTTCAATGTGTCTATAAAGTTTTCATGCTGTTCCATGGCTAAATCCTTATCAAAATCATTTTTTCTTGACCATGTTTTAGATATCTCGTCTATGGGATCTAACCCAAGATATAAAGGAGGGCATGTGATTACTCGCCTTAGTCTAACAAAGGGACTTGAAATTAGCAATGCCTTTCACCTTTTGATGATTACTATATTATGGTCTTTCTTTTTAGCATATCGCATTGCAAAGATGAAATAACAAAACAAAAGAAGATAATCAAAAAATAAAAAAATTGTATTATTGACGATTACTTTCCTAAGGCAAATTTAAGATCCATGGCGTGTTCTTGCTCCATTGCTAATATTTCGCGAAGTTTTTGAGCCAAAGCGAACTCTTTAAGTTCTTCTGCCTGCTCGATTCGTTCTTTATATCTCCTTATCGCGTCTTCCTCTCCATCCAGATCTTGCTGCAACATCTCCACGGAATCTCCTGAAGTTTTGGCAGGATATACTTTTGTCGTTGGTGTACCTCCTAAATAATCGATTTGATCAACCAGTACTATAGCATGCTGCATTTCCTCTGTGGCGTGGATTCTAATCTCTTTTACAATATCTCCATATTCAGCGCCTGTTATAACTCCGCTGTGTTGTACATACTGCACCAATGCAGTATATTCCCAAGAAAGATCGTCATTAAGTAATTCTATTAATTTTTCTTTATCAATCGCCATATCAGACCTCTCGTTATTCATTTAAAAAAAAACTTATCTTTGCCCTTAGATCTACTCTACATTAATTTCTTTGGTGTTCTCCCACAGACCGTGAAGATTGCATCTTATAACCGTTTTCAATGAATGGGTGTGAGTCAAGCGCACAGGAACAGTAATCTTTGGTTCGGTAAGTTCTGGAGTCAAATCAACCCTTGTTAGAAAAGTATCTCCAGAATAAAGTTCTATCCATTGGATGAAATGTCCAATTTCATTCGGATGTTTCATAAGTTTTCCAACTTCCACGTTAACTTCGAATACTTCTCCTTCTTTGACCTTAGATGGTGCCTCGATTATTGGAGTATGTTTTTTCTCCAGATCGGTCATACTTTTTATGTCTGCGGGTTTATTCAAACCACAAAAGAGATCTTCTTCGCAAGATTTCTCGACAGCCATTCTATCACCTCATTCTATTTTTTCAAACATATCTTTTGGCGCTCCACAAACAGGACATACCCAGTCATCTGGTATATCTTCAAAGGGAGTTCCCGGCTCTATTCCGCCATCGGGATCTCCTTCATCGGGATCATAAACCCAATCGCATATTGTACATTCCCATTTTTCACTCATAAAGACACACCTCTACTCTATTTTTATAAACTTGTCTTTAACCGCTCTGCATATAGGACAGTTATCTGGCAACTCTCCCTCTAAGGTATAACCACAAACCCCGCACACATAGAAATCCTTTTCTTCGAGTTCCTCGCCTGCTTTCAACCTTTCTAGAAAGTTAGTGTAGAGTTCTCCATGTATTCTCTCGACCTCATTGGCCCAATTGAAACTCCTGGCTGCTCTTTTATTCTCTTCTTTATTGGCCTGCTCTATAAATTCTGGGTACATCTTCGTAAACTCATAATGTTCTCCTTCTATCGCTGCCCTCAAATTTTCATCCGTAGTTTTAACCCCTTCCATAATTTTAAAATGATTGTGTGCATGAATAGTTTCTGCCGCTGCTACTGCTCGGAAAAGCCTTGCTATTTGTCTATAACCTTCATCGTCGGCTTTCTTTGCATATGCGAGGTACTTTCTATTTGCTTGGCTCTCTCCAGCGAATGCCGTTTCCAAATTTTTTTCAGTTTTACTCATTCACACCCTCCTTTTTCTTTATAAATTTAACGATATTCACACAGATATTTACTTATTTATATACATTATTCTATGAATTTAGTCATATTTATTACATAATACGCCTATTTTCGTATCCCTTGTAACTATTCAATATGACATTATTAATATGACGTTCGTGTTTCAATTATTATCAATTATCGGCTCTTACCACATTTACAACTTCTTTACAAGTTCTTTTCCAAATTCGACGCATCTTTCCAACTCGCTTTCATCTGGAACGTATTTAAACTCTAAATTTGCATCTAAGACTTCAAAACCGATTTCTCTCAATTCTTTTTCTATTACCTTACAAGCGCCGCCTCCCCAACCGTAAGATCCGAAAGTTGCTCCTATCTTTTTCTTAGGCTTCAATCCTTTCAAATAAGTCAAGAAATCTGCTACAGTAGGAAATATTCCATTGTTAATAGTCGGCGACCCCACGAGAACGACCTTGGAGTCTAGAACTTCCTTTATGACAGCGCTTCTATGATTTTCTCTCAACTTCAACAATTTAGCTTCTACGCCTTCTTTGTTTATTCCTCGTAGAATGGATCTGGCTATTTTTTCTGTGCTTCCCCACATTGTATCGTAGACAATTAAAATCTTGTCTCTTGCAACTCCCTTGCTCCAATCGATGTACGCGTTGATTATTTTCTCAGGTTCCTTACGCCATATTATGCCATGACTGGGACCGATCATATCTATTTTTATGCCCAAATTCACGATTTCTTCTATCTTCTTCAGTATCAAAGGAGCAAGGGGCATTAATATATTTGCATAATAGGTAGCCGCATCTTCCATTACATCCTTTACCTCATCGTCAAATCTCTGATGAGTTGCTATATGCTGTCCAAAAGCATCGTTGGGTAAGAGGATGCGATCTTCTTTTATATACGTAAACATGCTATCTGGCCAGTGCAACATTGGTGCTTCAATAAACATCAAATTCTTCTTGCCTATATTTAGTTCATCTCCTGTTTTAACGATGTTAAAAGTCCAATCTTGCTTGAAATATTTTATTAATCCTTCTTTCCCTCTTCCCGTGGCATAAATTTCTGCATTCTTGGCTAACCTCATTATATCAGATAGGGAGCCTGAGTGATCTTTTTCAACATGATTAGAGACCACATAATCGATTTCTCTTGGATCTACAATTTCTTTAATTCCTCTCAGCATATCATCAAAAAATCCGTGTTTTACTGTATCAACTACCACTATTTTCTCATCCACTATAAGATAGGCGTTGTATGTGGTCCCTTTTGGCGTTGTATAGCCATGAAAATCCCTTATATTCCAATCTATAGCGCCTACCCAATAAACTCCATCTTTTAATTCAACTGACAACTTGTTACCCCCTACAATTTGGGTTTGCATATGACAAACATATTTAGGATCCAATTTTTTTATCTGGTTTAAAAATCTTTCAGATAGTTGAACTATTGTTCCTTAAAAGGTTTACTAGTATGATAAAAAATTGAAAAATACCTAATACCAGTTAAGGAATTTTATATTTCATCTATGCATGACTTTACTTTCCCGGCTATATCCTCACCCTTATTGGTTAGACCAACATAGGTTTTATAGGGGTATCTGCTTTTATCTTGGATTACTTCTATAAATTCGCTCTCCAAGAGAGGAATCATTACATATCTGTTAAAATCCCTACATTCAACAAGTTTACGTAATTTTGAGCGTTCAAGCTTTTCTCCATTTTCAATCAGAATTAGAAGTGCTAAGACGGTATATTTGCTCCTAAATAAGGTATGATAGATCTCATGATATTTTTTGACAACGTTTGACATAGACTTTTTTTTCTTATTTTAATAGTATTTATCCCTTTTTCATTATCTAAAAAAAGAATATTAGTTAATAGCGATAGGAATTCTACTGGGAACTACTACAAAAAATCTTTTAATCTTCTTTTCTCACCTCTTCTTCCTTTATCTTTTTTTCTTCCATCAATTCTCTTCTTGCTTTTATTTTTCTTCCTAAAGTTGCTCCGATCAATATGAGAGTGAGTGCAACAATTATTAAAAATAGATAAACTCTCAGCCAGCTCTTTTCAACTCTTAGAGAAAAAGGTTCAGTATCTGTATATCGATCATCATCTTCGTCCCAGTATATCTTAGCATCGATTAAATATACATCAGGTTCCGCGTTTTTATCTATATCAAGGTCAAAAATAGCTGTATCACTCTCTCCAGGTCCTAATTGGCCTAAGTAGCTAGTTTTGTATCCTGTGAAGTAGTTGTTTGTTTTAAGCTGTACCTGAACAGCTTCTGCTTTTTCGTCTCCAACATTTGTAATCGGAACGTGAATCTTAACAGTGCCTCCTTGAACAGCTTTTTCGTAGCTGACTTTTCCTAACTCGAATCTTGCATGGGGAGAGATCATGGTATGGACTTCCTTTACGGACCTCCCTAAATTATGAGTTAACTCCAATCTAAGAGGATAAACTCCTGATTTTTGTTCTTCATCCACGTCAATAAAAAATTCACATTCAACTGGCTCATATGGCAATAAATTTCCTAAGAACTTCTTATCTGCTCCAGACCATGCCGGAGTTATTCCTTCTAAATGAAGAAGTCTCGCATCCACGTTTTTTACAACCTTTCCCCCTGCGTTCACGATCCAGATTTCAAGTAAAACATCTTCATTTCCTGGTTTTATTGTCTGTGGATCTGTTACTATTTTTTGTATCATAAGGAGATCTTTTTCATGTACCAAAATGCCCATTCTTCTTGTAATTTGGTGACTTTTTCCCCCTTCATCTTCGTATTTTATTTTCAAGTTCAAAGCGTAGGTCTTGCTCTCTGCGAGATCGTCAATGTCCAAAACAATAGATAAGTCATCTTTCTCACCCGGATTTAAGAATCCTAAGTAATACTCGTTTTTATCAGCAGTAAAAGGATATTCGGGTTCTAAAATTACCCAGAAACTTCTTGCATCTCCTGTACCGCTGTTTTCTACGCTCATTGATATTTTGGCTTTCTCTCCGGGAGCAACCGGCTCCGGCTCTGTTCTTAGATTCATGAGTAAAATCTCCGCCACGCCTTCAACTGGTATTTTAACCGTCTCTCTAAAAAAATGGGTTATTCCGTCTTCATCTAGGTATGAAAAAGAAATTCCGAGCTCATAAACGTTTGAAATGGCTGATTCATTTACATTTACATAGAACTGGCATTTACCTTCACCCCACTGTCCTAATGTACCTAAATAAGCAAGAGAACCTCCTTCTCTAGCCAAAGAAAAGGGTTTCTGTATAGATAATTGCACCTTAACATCTCTAGCGGTATCTTTTCCCCTGTACTCCACCCAGACGTCTAATTCAACATCTTTGTCTCCAGGTCTTATGGGAGAAGGATCTGAAGTCACCATGGTAATTTCAAAGGGCCCGGTAGTTTTTTGAATTATCTCCCCCTCTTCGGGAGGCTCAGGGCAACAGACAACCGTTTTTCGTACCTGAGCATACGCAACTTCAGAATATCCTAGCTGAGCAATCAACAGTAAAATGATTACCAATGAGATAGTCCGTTTTAATTTTCTCATCTCGATCACCTCTATCATTTTCAAACCTCTCTTTGGAAGCTTATTGTTCCGAGAGCCATTGCTATAATCGCGTATATAGTTAAAGCCACAATATCTGTGCTGATTTGAGTGAGACCGTAGCCCTTTATGGTTATTAACCTCAAAGCATGGGCTACGTAAGTTAGAGGCAATAAATATGCGAATTTATTCAATATCCACGGAAGTGCTTCAATGGGAAAAAATACTCCTGAAATAAAGGCTGGAGGTACAGTCAAAGGCATAGCGATGGGAATGTATTCTGCCATGGACGTTATCCTGCTTGAGATCAAAAAGCCCAGTCCTATGAATATTAAAATAGCTAGAATCTCTATTATCATTAGTGAAATAAAACTTCCCCTAAGATAGATGTTGAATATGGAGAAAGCCAATATAGTTACGATAAAAGCCCGAGGAACGTCTATGGCAAGACTTGAAAGGGTCTTACCCATAATTATAGCTCTGTCCGTAGCTGGAGTTATCAAGATTCTTTGTATAGTACCTCTCTCCCTTTCTCTAACTATAGTGTCTCCCATCCTGAACATAACTCCAACAGCGATGGCAAAGGCTATACCACCGGGAATTATAAAATCGAGATATTCTGTATTTCCTCCGTAAAAGTAGTCTTTTTCAACAACGATACTTGCTTTGTTTTTAGTCTCTGGGTACTTTACTACCGAAATACTATATCTCCCCGAGATCTCATCAACCTTTCTGGAAATAATATTCATGACTGTATATTGAGTTCCGTCAAGATACAATAAAACTTTACTCTGTGAAACTCCCAAATTATTACCAAACCCTTCTGGAAGTACAATGATTCCAAATATTTTTTCTTCTTCAAGTAACTTTCTCGCTTGATGGAGTCCATTCAGTTCTATCAAATCTAAAGTTTTAGAAGCTTGTAACTCTTCTGTAAACTCGATAGAAGCAATGGTTTTATCTTCATCTACCAGACCGACTTTGATATGGTCTATATCTCCTCCAAAACCCCATGCTATGATAGAAACCATGATCAAAGGAAATAATGTTAGCGCTACGTAAATGTGGGGTACTTTACTCAATTCTCTCAAATCCTTTTTCGCGATGGTTTTTGCATGTCGAAAATCTTCTCTAATACCCATAAAATCCCCTTCTAGCTCTTTCTAAGTCATCTCGAAGCTCTCTACCAGTTAATTTCAAAAATACATCCTGCAGGGTAGGTTTTTCTACTTTAATAGACTTAATATTTTGAATTTCTTTTACTAGAACTGGTAGAATAGTATCAGAATCGTCTACGATGATTTTCGTAGTTTTTCCTTCAATAATTTCATTTACACCGTCTAGAGATCCTATATAGTCTTTATCAATGTCATCAGAGTCAACATCTATTATATCACCTTTTAACAATTCTTTTAACGCTTTAGGAGTGTCTAATGCTACTATGCTTCCGTGATCCATTATAGCGACTCTATCGCATAGAATATCTGCTTCATCCATGTAGTGAGTCGTAATCAAAATCGTAACGCCTTCTTCACGGTTAAGTTCTTTTATAAAATCCCATATTGCCTGTCTGTTTTGCGGATCTATTCCAGTGGTCGGCTCGTCTAAAAACAAGATTTCCGGTTCATTTATCAATCCACTCGCTACCGAAGCTCTCTGCTTCATTCCTCCAGAAAAGGTTCCAACTGGATCATTTCTTCGATCATTAAGATACATAAGATCAAGAGTTTGTTTAATCAATACTTCTGTCTTTTTCTTGGGAATATCGTACATTTCTCCCATAAAGGCTAAATTTTCGTACAAAGTTAGATTATCATAAAGACAATGCTCCTGAGGAACCATTCCTATGATGGGCTTTATTTTTTGAGATTCTTCTATTATATCATATCCAGCCACCTTTGCGGTGCCATTCGTAGGACTTATCAAACAGGTGAGCATGCTAACAAGAGTCGTTTTGCCAGCCCCGTTAGGACCCAACAAACCAAAAATCTCCCCTTTATCGATCTTAAAATTCAAACAGTCTACTGCTATGAGACCGTTGAATTCTTTTGTGAGATCAAAAGTCTCTATTATTGGGAGCATAGTTCAGACTCCTTTTTTCATTACAAAAGAATTATAAACGATGAGGTTTATAAATCTTATGGTTGTAAACAAGTAAATTAATTACAAAATAGAAGGTAATAGACTATGGAGTTTCCTGAAATTCAAAGGCAGCTACAGGATTTAGGCATGACAGAAGCAGAGACTAAGACGTATCTCCTCCTTTTATCCCATGGACAGTCTACGGCTTCTGAATTAAGCAGATTATCAGGTTTTTCTCGCCCTAAAGTCTACGAAGCCTTGGATAAGCTGGCAAATTGGGGTTTGCTCGAGATACAATACGGAAGACCCCGTATTTTTAGAGCGTTAGATCCAAGTAATGCTCTAAAGAACTTTGTTTTATCAAGATCCAACGAATTTAAAGATTTGAGTGAACAAATAACTCCCTACCTCAATGAAATTTATCTAAAAAGGGAAGAGCCTCATGAAGAAGAGACTACCGTATGGATAGTAAACGGTGAGCAAAACTACCTGATCAAATTGGAAGAGATACTAAGGAGAGCAGAAAAGGAAATTCGAATTGTAATAGGGTACTTTTTAAAAAATGAACTTAAAATTTTAAAGGACATTATCAAAGAAAAACGAGAGAGCAATATTGAAATTAAGATCATTGGGCGAAAGAGACCGATCATACCAGACGGTATCGAAGAAAAAGATCTTGAAGAACTAAAAAAAGAGGGTATAATGCGTTTTCTTTCATTAATAAGATTTGGAGAAAAAGAAGGAGTAATGCCCCCTGTAAAAGCAGTTCTAGTTGATTCAAGGGCGTTTTTTGTATGTCTACCAGGAATAAAAGACGATCGACTTTTACATATAACTGGGCTTTACTTTGAGAACGAAGCCTTTGCCAGGTCTTTTACTCTTTTTAGCGATATAATTTGGGAAATAGCCAAAGCGCCAGAATAAGTTTAGATATAAAAAGTTAAACAGGGTCATAATTTAATTTTATCCGAATTGCTTACAACAAATGTAGGTTTGTTTAATAAAATAAATATGGATATATGACAAAATGGTCAAAATTGCTAGTTTTTTGACAAAATAGTTTAGAGAATTCTTTTGTAGGATTTTATCCCTCTATATTGTTATAAAATTAATAAGTAAAAATGATTAAAGAATCAATAGAATATCTGTTGTGGGTTTCCCTTGCGATAGGATTTGTGTATTTATTAAAAATCGTCGTTGAGTTGTATCAATAAGTGATCTCTTTCTCTGCGACTATGTTACCTTAAGGGAGACTTTATAAAACAATAAAAAATAGACCTATAGATTCTCGCTATATTGTATCGTTGCCTTTACAGCATCGAATGAAGCCATCATAAAATCTTTATATTTTTCTTTATAATCGAAGGCTTCCAAGATTTCTTCAAATGGAACGAAAAATCTAAGTATACCGTGTTCTACCTTTGCCCCCTTATCTTTCACCTCTTGGCTTATATTGCTCTTAATTATTGTTGGATCTTCCACTAAACATTTTGGATCGTCCATCCAGATTCCGGGTGCCATCCTGAGGATTGCTGCTTGGGGAGCAATATAAAGACCATCTTCATTAATTTTTTTTGCACCATATTTTTCGATAATTTCTTTTCCACTCATACATACAACATAGAATCTGAAATCTACTGCATGTTTGCCTCTCAAAAAAGCGTTAGGGATTCCTTCTTCCAGAGCATGTTGGTGAATCTCTCTGATTATCTTTTCAAGCAGATCTCCAGATCTAATCTTTCTCTTTACGCTGTATGAGTCAAGATCTACTGGAACTATAGGTGCACACTCCATTATCAAGACGTTACCGTCTGGTGCATAAGGTTCTGCTAATTTTATTCTCTCAAACACTTCTTCCTCAGTATCGCACACAAAAATACCGCCACCACCAGATCCCTTGTCTGGTTTTACGAGGATATTTCTTCCCATGGAAAGAATATCTTTCACCGCTTTCCTAACCTCTCCTTTAACTTCTTTCTCACTTATTTCTTTAACATTTATTCTACGAGAATAAAGACCATGTATTGGAGAATCTCTCTTCAAAGACTTCAAAAAGCCTTCAACTGCCTTGTAGGTTAGATGTTTGCTATCTGAAATCTTACCGTTGGAATTTATGCTAATTGCATAGTCTAGCAAATCGTTTCTTGTTCTTGCTATATTATCTGAGACGAAATTGATTTTCACACCCTCAAGAAAGACTCCGTTGTCTCTTACCTCAAAATTCTCTGACATGTCTTTTGGAAGTAGGATCATTAATATGTCAAAGTCGCCTTCTATTTTTCCATCGAACTTCTCAACCTTCACCTTCTTTCCATATTCTTTCATTTTTTTTGCCAATGCACCACAATACAAGATTTTTTCGTATATCAAGTCATCAGATTTCTTTGATTTTCCCTCTTCTAAGGGATATCCGATGGCAAACGTGACTTTTTTCTCTCTGCTGAGTACATTTTTTAGAGAACTTACAATAATCTCAATTTCTCCACAACTAAATCCTCTGCACGTAAAACCATTTGTTTCTATGACCGCTATTTTTTCGCCACAATCCATCATATCTACGCTCATCAATACTGGTACATTTACCCCGGCGTTCAGTTCGGCGATTTCTGGATTTTCTTTCAACAAATCCAAATAGGTGCCTCTCATCAATTCTCTGTCCAAGAAAAACCCATATCTTGCGAGGTTGTATTGGTCAATACCGAAAATATCAGCGATTGTTTCAAGGAGTTTTTGAAATATCGCAACTTCTCTTTCAAAGTCTTCTCTTTTTGAATTAATCATACCTAAATAAGAATCGTATAACTCGATAGATAGTTCCATTATGTCCATGTTATGCCCTCTCTATTTGCAGATATTCTATTAAGCCGAGCATGCTGAGATAATGGAAATCTACATAATTGTTAAAATTCTTTTCGTATCTCACTATATCTTCCTCTACTTTGAAAAAGAAATTCTTTGTTTTTGCAGGAGATTCTACGCATATGTGTGGAATTCCTAATTTAGAGGTATACTCCTTAAAACCTGTTTCTCCTTTATGTCTCACGAACACCCCGCCATCTATCTTTCTATAATGTCTATGTTTACCTTCGGAGGGATTGAGAAAGCATTCGGGAAGCATATCTTCTCTGATTAGGTTTGATAGACCTTGCCTATCCAAGTACTCCTTAATGTATAATGCTGCTTCAATGGATTCATTATCGTTAGCAGGTTGAAGATATCCTCTAGGATTTTTGGTATATGCTGTGAGAAAGTTTGTGTTGTGAAGGTCTAATATAAATTTTGGCGAAAATTTCTCTATCGCGTTTTTAAGGGCGAGAGTCTCATATTCCTCAATGTCCAAGAAATCTCTTGTAACATCTCTGTGGTGGATGTTTTCCCTTGTGTTATAATCACACCCGTATGTGTTCACCAAAGGAAATAGGACAAAGGTGAAGTCATATTTCATTACGTTTCTGATAAACCATCTGCATGCTTCTGTGCCTGTGGGTTCGTCCCCATGTATTCCTGCGATAAACATGAGGCTTTGTTTTGAGTTTCCAATCTGAACCATTGGAATGTCCTTGGGTAAAGATGGATAGAACTCTAAATTTAATCCAGAAAAGTCCTTTAGTTCTTTAATGAGATCATCGTACGTAACCGAAAGTCTTTTGATCCTGTAGGGAATCCCTTTCTTACTCATGTAAGGCTTAATGAGAAGTAAACTTTAAATACCTTTAGTTTAGGCTCAAGTTAAGTTATTATTTTATAAAATGCTGTACTTCCTAAATAATCAGAAGGGGCTTATATTGTTGGATGAAAAAGAGAAACTCCTTAAGGAAGCCGAAAATAGAATTTTTTCTCTTGGTTTAGGCGACACTGCATCGGTGCTTTCTCTCGTAAACACTAGATACGGACTCGCAAAAATAATTCATGTACTTCGAAATTACGGTATTGATACGACCGGGACATTCTCGGTTTTAGGACCGGATGCAACGGTAACGAGAAACTACGATAGGTGGATTAGTGGCTTTGGATACGGGTGCATTATACATTGGCCAGGAAAAAAATATTCTGGAGTTAAGATGATTTTTCCTGAGGTGAGACCTAACGCGTGCGGGATGATCTTAGCCATTTTGAACGAAGCGTTATCGCATGCAGATGTATTAGAGAGCATCCATGAAACAAAGAATAAGGATTTATGTATCGAAGGAGTTCCTGTCGAATGGGATCTAAATAAGGGTAATCACTTTATTGAGGTTCTTTCGGTTACAATGTCTAAGTTGGACAGTCTTCCCATAGGATCTTATTTAGCCTTAATTCATACATCTGCCTCAGAACTCAAACAACAACTGTACCTTTTTGAAAATTTTGGAGGTAGATGGGAGGATACGCCATTCGGAAAATGCTACGTTTTGGAAGGTAGAGATGCAAATGATTACTATAATCAATACAAGAAACTTGAGGCTTTTTCAATGGAAAAAAGAAGGATTCTGTTATCAGAAATATTCGGAGATTGTGAGATAATATGTAATCCGATCCATCAAGGCTTGTTTGATACAAATGTAATGCGACTCGGAGTTTATGATTCAACCGATAAGTCAACATGTTGCTTAAATGCCCCCATATTTCCCCTTGCCCTAAGATGGGATCTTCCAGTTCTGTTAATGAGAGGCAACCAAAATCTTTCTCAAGAGACCATTGATCGATTAAGATTCTATGAAAAAGCTGAAGAGTTGGGACTTATAGAATTCATTAGAAATGTAAACATATTACCCCATGGAGGAGGCTATAGATTTAACATCGCATATAAAGAGATCAAGTCAGTTCAACTTCACAATTTTAGATATTTCAAGATGCTTACCAGAGAGGATCGGCTCTTTATAATTTCAAATCCCAGGGAGGTGCCTTATACGTACAGAGGGAGAGAAGTTCTCCAGAAGATCAAAGAATGCGCACTTGGAGAGCCGTTAGCAGAGTTAAAACAGGTTTGTTCATTTAAGGTATAGTTTCAATGCAGATGTGATCTCGAAAAATAATAAATAATTAATCAGCAATGAAGACCAAGTAGGGTGGAAAGTTGTTCAAAAAAATTCTCGTCCCCTTAGATGGTTCCGAAATTGCGGAAGGCATTTTACCAATAGTAGAGGAATTAGCTTCTTCGTTGAACCTAGAAATTATTCTTCTCAGGGTTGCCTTTGCCCACACCATACCAGGAATCGATCGTATCGATGCGGAGGTAAAGGCGGTAAGAGAGGCAGAAGACTACCTAAGGGAAATTGAGGAGAATTTAAGGAAGAAGGGATTTACGGTAGAATCGCACGTTCGTTACGGACATACTGCGGAGGAAATCCTTGAACATTCTTTTAGGGAAGATATAGATTTGGTGGCAATGTCAACCCATGGGAGATCTGGAATCGAGAGATGGTTGTTAGGAAGCGTTGCGGAGAGAGTTCTTCGTCATGCAACAAAACCGATCTTCCTTCATCGACCCAAGAGTAAAAGTTAAAGCCGGGATGCACGAATGATCATCACTGCCAACGATATTGACAGTTAGAGGATAAATTGGAGATATCAATATGGGCAAAATTCTCATCGCCTATGATGGCTCAGAAGCATCTAAGAAAGCATTGGATTATGCCATAAAAAATGCAAGATGTTTCGAGGAAGAAATTGTTATACTGTCCGTAGTTCCTACTGAATTAAAAATGGTTGCGTTTGAAGATATTTTAATTCCAAAAACTTTCAAGCAGAGAACTCAAGATCTAGTAAACGAAGCAGTGGAATATGTAAAGAAAGAAGGCGTAAATGCCCTCGGAGTTACGAGAGAGGGTGATGTGGCCGATGAGATACTTAAGCTTTGCGAAGAACTGGATTGCGACTTGATCGTAATAGGACGAAAAGGTCTTGGAAAGATAGAGCGTTTCCTTATTGGAAGTATAACAGAAAAAGTCGTAAGACATACTTCAAAATCAGTTTTGATAGTTATTTAATAATGAAATCAAAAAGTTTTTTAAAAAAGAGACAATACAAAATGTTCATGGGATTTGAAGAAATACGATCAATAATTAGCAACCGCGATCTAACTTTAAGAGACGTAATGCAGTGTCTTTTGGATCTTCGCCCGATAGAGATAGACGCTTATTTTGCATTAAAAGAAGGATCTAAAGATGTAATGGATTTAGCTGAAAGCATAAATAGAAATAGAAGTAGTGCACAAAGAATACTACAAAATTTAGTCAGTAAAGGACTTGCTTACAGGAAATCTTTATCTAAAGATGAAGGCGGTTACTACTATCTATATTATGCATCTTCAGAGGAAGGATTAAAGAGAAAGATGAGAGAGAATTTAGAAGACATGTATACCAAGATGGGCGAGTTGCTAAAATAATTAAGAATAATGGTGTTTTCATGGACGTTTGCGTTATACTTGGAAGTAAAAGTGATTCAGAGATTGGAAAACAGGTAACTTCTATTTTAAAGAAATTTAACCTGAATTGTTCTTTAAACATTGTTTCTGCTCATAGATCACCAGAAGAATTGGATAAATTGATAGAATACGCTGAAAGTGAAGGAGTGAAACTCTATATATGTATAGCAGGTATGGCAGCGCATCTTCCGGGAGTAGTTGCATCAAAGACGTTAAAACCCGTAATTGGTTTACCTGTTTCTTCTCAGTTGTTAGGCATAGATTCCTTGCTTTCCATGGTTCAGATGCCAAAAGGTGTTCCAGTAGGGGTAGTCGGCATAGACAACGCTGAAAATGCGGCGCTGCTAGCGATAAAAATCTTCGCCCTATCCAACGATGATATAAAAAATAAATTAACGGAATATAAAAAAGAACAAAACAATGTAGAGAGAGATATAAAATGAAATATCTGAGGACCTTATCAGTAATATTAATATTGATACTTTCTATTGGATCCTCTCAGAAACTAGAGATAGTGAAAAAGGAAGGCACACTCGTTTCCAACGAGGTTTTGAAGTTAGAGACAAACGTAGGTTCTTCCACAAATCTATTTTATAAAAATAATGATCATCTTTATTTAGAGAGGTTTTGCATAAGATACGGAGAAAGGCTCTATACATCAGATAATATGTATCCACTAAAAGATCTAAGGGTATTGAAAGGAGATATACTAGAAGACACAAAAACGATGTTCTCAGATGACAAGATATCCATAGAAAGGAGCGTAGATCTACCGTCAAACAAAAAATGGATTATAATTAAATATAAAATAATCTTAAAGAACCAAGTAGAATCTATAAATTTCTATCAAGGAGTAGATTTTGATGTAGACAATACAGTAAATTTTGATTACGGAGAATATGACGAATTAACCGATATCGTTTATACTTACGAAAAGACATACTTGGGTTTGTCTTCTCCCATAAGGTCAACGAATCATGATCTCAGCGTTCCTTACTATAAGGTTTGGTTAAACATAATGAATGACAGCCTAAACAATGCTCTCTTAACAAACGTGGGCGATTCAGCCCTTGCCCTAGAGTGGCAACTTAGAAATTTTACCAAAGAAATTGAAATTCCTGTTATTCTCGCAATAGGTGATGATCTTGAAGAATTAAAAGAAAATATAGAAGACGGGAAAAAATATCTCGGTAAGCCCGTAACCTTGCTTGAAGATGATAGAAAACTCTTTGTAGATTATAAAGAGCCAGTAGAAGTATTCCAAGGTCAAAAAACAAGGATAAAAATACCTGTTTTTATGGAGAGTGAGTTTACCAGAGAGGCTTTACATGACGTAACCCTGAACTTCCCTCCTGAAATTATGGACTGGATAGTAGAGATAGAGCCCGAGAGCCTAGACCTTGAGAGAAACAAAGCAGAGTACTTTACGGTTGAATTAAATATTCCGCCACCTTTCTCAGGAAGATATGATTTCATTGCAAACGTAAAGAGTAGAGAAGGCATTAGAAAAGACTTTCAAATTACGTTTATAGTTAAACCAAGAGAAGAAACGTCCATATTTGAGGGGGCAATAAGCCTGCTCTTGCACTTCTTTAAATTTTGATGTCTGTATTTTGCATCTTTTCTTAGTCTATTTTAGTGTAATATTTGGGGTTTAATTTAAAAAAATAATAGATGTAAAGAAGAAGCCCTCTAAAACTTGATCAATTTTTAATAACTTTATCCCCTGATTTTCCTGAATAAACCGAATACAATCATGGTTCCCAGTATCAAACCGATTCCACTCTTCCATATTTTTGTTTTCATGGATAATTCATTCAATTCTTTTTGTTTTTGCAAAATCTTACTCTGATATACTTCGTACCAGTCTCTATACAATCTTGTATCGTTTTTGTAATAATCTGCCAATCTTTTTTTGTCTTTTGCCTCTTTCATCAGTTCGTACATCTCTTTTTGTTTACTTTCAACCTGTTGGGAATAATAATAAACATCCTTTTGATATTGTATTAATCTGGACTCGTAAAATCCTTTTTTAACATTTTCTGTAGTGTCTAAGGTTGTTTTCGCCCAGGCACTGGCTTTAACATAATCGTTCTCTTCAAAGGAATTCAAAGCAACTTTCAACTGGTACTCTGCCCTAGAGAGTTCTTCATCAACTAGGCCTACGTTCTCGCCGCTTTTTTGAGCTCGTTCTATTGATTGTTTTATTGCCCATATTGCTCCACTAGCCTCGTCTATATAATTCTTGGCGTAGAGTCTTTCATTTTCTTTGAGTAAAGTATGGGCCTCTTCAGCAACCGAATTAGCCTTCTGATATTCTTGTGCAGCATTTACCAGATCATCTTGTTCGAAAAATGTCTCTGCTGTCAAAAATATGTTCTTTGCAGAACTTATCAACTCTCTAGGCCTGGAGATTGTTATCCCCATGTTTCTTGCATTCATTATCTCTTTATCTACCCTATCAATATTCTCCCTCGTTAGGTCTCTCAAAAAAATAATTCCCTCTGGAGAGGTATCCAAAGTTTTTCTGGGTATTGACGCCTTTATGGATATTCCACCGGTTTTTAGTTCTTCCCGAATAAAACTATCTATATCTTGTTTTATTTTGTTATAACCTATCAAGTGAATGCGCTTGTCTATTACAACATAGGGAACAATCAGGCTTGGATTATTCTTTTTATATGAACTTATGAAATAATCCTTGTTTTCGGGTATGTCCGTGTTGATTTTCCTCACTACAGCGTTTTCTCCCCATCTTGCCTGAAGGTTTTCGAAGAACATCTCTTTTGCAAGGAGTCTACAGGGTGCACATTCTTCGTTCCAGAAGTATTCTACCAAAACAGCGTTTTTAATTTCTTCAGTGTAATCCTCGCCAGAAATCCAGTCCATATCTGAACTTGAATCCTGGGTATCTCCCCCATGACTATGTACCTGCGCGTAAACGATGCTGATGGTAAACAGGAACAAAATTAGGATCTTTTTCTTAATTTCACCTGCCTCCTATCTTTCGTAGGTTTGCATCGTTGGTAATTGATTAAGATCAATTATCTATCTAAACATAGATATCATATCTATTATTTGTTGATGATCATATAAATTTTTGGTACTTCCGACATGCAAACTAAGGTTCATTAAATATTTTATCATTTCTTTTTCCTTTCTTAAAAGGAAGATATTTTGAATGATAAGTATACAGTATCCTGTGGATACGAATAAACTAATATAAAATCGTGGTGTATATGAGAAAAAAACATCCTGCTATCGCCTTCTTGATCTTTATCTTAGTAATTAACATTGTCAATGGAATACCCCTGTACATGAAGGAGATTCCCGCTTCCCTTAAGAAGTGTACTGTTTGCCACATTCAGTCATCAGGCATAGGTGGTGTTAATAAATTCGGTTTTGACTTTGCAAAACATAATTTTTCTGTTGCTAAAATAGAAAAATTAGACTCAGATGGCGACGGAATTAATAATTATGATGAATTGACGTTAGGTACGTACCCTGGAGATCCGAATTCCTATCCCAGCATCACCGAAAACAAAGTTTCTGAATCTAGGTTTACTGTTAAATTACCATTAGTTATCCTATTGCTGATTTTGTTTATCATCTTAACTTTCTACCTTAAATCCAAGATGTGATTATTTCTCTTCTTCGCTCTTCCTAGCGTCCTTAAATTTTTCATATTCCTTTTCAAACAATTTTTCGTATTTTTCATGCAGAGATCCTTTCTCTTCGAACTCTTCCTTCTCTAATTTAAGAAAGTCTTCCTCACTCATCTCCAAAACTTCATCAGGATCAGTATACCAACTTACACTCTCTCTTCTTTTGCTCAGTACGAATATTACACTCGCGCCTACTATAAGTCCAATTACTGGATAAGCCCATAAGGCAAGATTGAATCCTTTTTTAGGAGGGGTTGCAAGAATTTGTTCTCCATAGGTTTCTTGGAGGGTTTTTATTATCTCTTCTCTAGTCATTCCTTTATTTATCATCGTTTGAATCTCATTCATCATGTAAGTCTGGGTCTCACACTCACAGTTTCCCAAAACCATGTTGCAACCGCATGTGCAGTAAATGTCTTTGGAGATATCCTCCACAGTCAAAGCCAGCGTTGGCACGATTAGAGATACTATTACCAATGAAAGAAGCGTGTTTTTTAACATCATGAGACCTCCACAAATCTTTTAGGTAGCAGGGCAATTATAATGCCTAAGGTCATTAAAAATCCGCCCATCCAGATGAGGGAAATTAGAGGTAGAAACCTTACTACAAAAGAGGCACCGTTATCGGTTATACCTTCAAGGATTACGTAGATATCCTTTGAAAAAGTAGATACGATGTCTGGATTGAAGTTATATTGCTTTGGATTTAGAAATTCTGAATAAGTCGGTCTTGCCTTCCCGATTAGATTCTCATTCTCACGAATATCCAACTCAATCGTCCAGACCATTTTGTTAGCGTGTTGTTCAAAATTATTGTCGACGAACATAAATGTATGTTTCCCTATCTTAGTATGTTCCCCTCTCGTTAAAGAAAAACTATGTTTCTCCTCATACATTGATGAAAACGCAATCCCTATAAATATTAAAAATATGGAGAAATGAGTGATATACCCCCCATACTTTCTTCTTTTCTTAAGTATAAGTCTAATTATCGATGAACCCTCATTTTGCTTTTTAAGTTTCCCATAGTCGTAGTAAAAGTCTTGAAAGTGAGTTAAGACGGCGAAAAAGACGAAAAAAATGGTGAATATTATATAAGAGTCAAAATAACCTAAAAATAATAGCGGTATAACAGGAATCACAGATAAGATGAAGGGATATTTGAACGTCTTTTTAAAACCATCAAGAGAAAATCTTCTCCATGGAACAAGAACGCACAAACCCACGAGGATTAAAAGAAATATTCCGATGGGTGCCTGAATTTGGTTGTAGAACTCAGGTCCTACTCCAACTTGGACGCCCTTGATCCATTCGGAAATTATTGGAAATATGGTTCCCCAGAATATGGTAAAAGCAGATACAACAAACAAGAGATTGTTGATCAAGAAAGTTGTCTCCTTTGAAACTGCGGATTCGAATATGTCTCTGCTTTTTATTTGATCGTACTTCATAGCGACAACCGCCAGTGAGAAAATTAACATTGAGATCATGTATGCGATGAAGTAAGGCCCAATCTTTGTTCCTGCGAAGGCGTGAACAGAAGATAATATTCCACTTCTTGTGAGAAACGTTCCAAAAATGACAAATTCAAACGTTAATACGATTAATAATATATTCCAGAGTTTCATACCTCTTTTGGTCTCTTGAATCATGATGCTATGTAAAAACGCAGTGCTTGTAAGCCAAGGGAGCAAAGAGGCATTCTCTACAGGATCCCATGCCCAATAGCCTCCCCAGCCCAGGATGACGTAAGCCCACCATCCGCCCATTATAACTCCTAATCCAAGAAATAACCATGAGAATAGTGTCCATTTCCTCACTCTGTGAATCCAACCCTCGTTGTCCGATAAGAGTCCAGATATGGCGAAGGCAAAGGGTATTGCAAGACCTGCATAACCTATGAACAGTGTAGGTGGATGGAAAACCATACCAATATTTTGAAGGAGAGGATTTAGTCCTTGACCATCTATTGGCACAAAATCAAGCCTCTCGAATGGATTTAGAAATCCTATTAAAATAAACAAAAAGAAAGATTCTACCGACATCAAAATGGCTAGCGAGTAATGCGTTAGAGTATCTTTTTTTTCTTTTAAGAGTACTACTACTGAAAATATAGAAAGAAACCAAGCCCAAAGCAAAAGAGATCCTTTTGAGCCTGCCCAAAAAGCACTAAAAGTGTAGAAGAATGGTAAATTCTTATCCGTATGCAAAGCGACGTATTCTACCTGAAAGTCTCTTATAATTAAGTAATAAAACAAGGCAATAGAGGATAATGTAATAAGGATGAACGTTCCGATTACCGCATATCTTCCCAGACTAATCAAATTTGTTCTCCTAAGGTCAAGCGAAAGTACAACTATAGAGAAGACTGAGCATGCAAGAGCCACTACAAGAGCAATATATCCGATATCCATTTAATCTCCTTCTTTATCTTTAGTCAATTTTTCAATCTTCTTGAGGATCCTCATTGCCTCTGCCTCGTACTTCGATTTTAGGCCTTCATAATCTTCATCACTTATCTTTCCCTCGTTATAGTCCTTTTCGAGTTCTTCTAAAACAACGAATGCAGCCTCTTTCTTTGCAGTGAGGTCTTCTTCTGAAGCAGATTTAAATTTTAGACTGAAAACTCCAATTATAACAATCACCAATAAAATTAAACTCTCTCCAACCCAAATCCACTTTTTGGTTTCTTCACTAGTGAATCCAGAAAGAACTAAGGCAATATTTTCATCTTTGTTAAGATTTGAAGATTCAAATGCGGAATATTGCTTGTTTTCAAATGTCAGATCTTCTTTCTTTATCAAATTGTTTGCTTCCTTAGATGAAACGCCATCCTTCTCAATTAAGACCGTTAAAAAGTGAGTATGGTAATTTAAACCTCTCTCAAATTCATAATCGCTATTTTGCGCAATTAACTCGTAGGAAAAATCAACTTGATAACTCTCGTTTGGTTTAATAGGTTGCATAGGATCGAAGATAAAGCCCTCTTCTATTTGTGTCAAGCAGCAACTCATTATAGACGTTTGCAAGTTTTTATATTGCGCAGGCAGACGAATCCCTAGTTCATTTCCATTGTAAGCCTTATTTCCTGCATTCTTAAATACGATTATTTCTGTCACCTTAATCATATTTTCCTTGGGCTGCAGAATCAAATGATGAAAGGTTACCGCAATATCATCTACATTTTGAGTTGCATCAAAGACTTTGAAGTTTACCGTTTGCGTTCCATTTTTGAAATCTATAGACTTAAAGTAAGATATTCCTTTAAATCTTAGCCATATATAATATTTCTCTCCGGTTTCGAGGTTATCAAATGAAAAAGAGTCCGTGTAGATGGTTTTGTTCTCCAAATATCTCTGGTTAATATCTATCAAACTGACATTTATGTAAGAGGTTTTATCATATCCATCTACTTTAACAAAAATACTCCCGTTTTGTATTTCTTGAGAAATGGAGCCCATGACCACGAAAACAGATAGAAATAAAATTGATACAAAGATCTTCTTCACGAATATTCCTCTCTTCTTCATTCTCAAATCACAAGTATCCAATTAGTATTATTAAGCCTAAGGCTATCATGAATAGCCCATTTATTAACTTTATTGTTGGACGTTTTTTCTCTCTAAACTTATCTAACGTAAGAGGATTAAGACCCATGGTTATAGCGAGAGATAAAAAGAATATTGGAGTGACTTTTGCTACATTATATAACAATAAATACGATAACCCACTTGCCAAATCGTGCTGAAGCCAAATAAGATTTAATATGCCCAAGTAAATGCCAGTTACACAGGGTAACTTAACTAGAGAGAAAATTAATCCCAGGGAAAAGCTTGATAACATTGTGTTTTTTGATGCAAGATTATGAATAATGTTTTTTATGGAATCAGGCGTCTTGAAAAGTCTGCTTTCTTTTATTGAATAATCCTTTAGAAATAAAATTCCAAAGATTATTGGAACCAAACCTGCTATCAGTTTAGCAAAACCTGAGTATTTGGGTATAAAATCTAATATTGTCAATATAAGTAACCCTTTAAGGAAGAAAAAGAAAAAGACGCCCAGACCAAAGGCTGAAAGTATAACAAAGATTCTTTTTCTTTCAATCACCAGCGTAAGTATCAATCCGCTTAAAAAAGCCACTACTGCCAAACAGCATGGTTGAACGCCGGCTATAAAGCCGGCTGAGGCAACTAAATAAGGTGTAAAGTCTTTTTTTTCCTTTGTAATAACTGCTACATTCCCTTTTGAGTAATAATCCACTTTTTCTGCTATTAAATTCTCCAATTCTCTTTCTGAAAGATCTTTTATGTCTACACTATCCTTTCCATTGAAAACGAGAGAAGGAGGATCTAAATTAAGTTCTTCTATTCTCTTAAAATTCTCCATTTCATAAACGCTCTTTTTCTCGTATACTACGGTGCTGTTGTATTTTCTTATGGTCTTGTCTATGATCTCCCCTTTTTTCTCACATACAGGACAACCTTCAATGTGAAAAAACTCAACAGTTATTTTGGTTATATTTTCATTCGTTCCGTACGAGGGTACCTCAAGCCACGAGAGGATAAGAAAAATTAATAAAATGTTTAAAGGCCTGAGCAAATTCATCTAATCACTTTTCTTCTTCTTTCATGAGCTTTTTAATGTAGATTAATGAAAAAATCAAAGCCGCAGAAAGAAAGCCAATTGTCAAGTAAAAAAATCTCTCTTTTTTACTTTCGTTAGATTCTGGTTTATTTTTAATCTCTCCTTGTCCTTGTTCTACTCTCTCTTTACTCTTACTGATCTCCTCTCCTACGTTCTCAGTTGTATATTTGGATAATATTTCTTCCTTTGTTTTACCCTCCATTAACATTTGGTTTATATCTGCCTTAAGCAATTGTACCCACTGACAATCACACTCAGAAGATAACTTTCCGCAACCACATTCACAAGGAATTTTGCTGATGATTTCTTTACTCGTATCTATTTGTTTCCGAGCCAGTATTTGGACCTTTATATTATGGTCTCTAGCCTTCTTCAATCCTAGTAAAGCGGCTGATGTGTAATAAGCGGTACCTCTCCAACTACCATCATCTTCTTGTGTATAAAGGAGATATTTCACCGCTTTCTCTATTGGACCGGTTTCTCCTAGGTCAAGCAAGGTTACCATCGTCATGCCAGTACAGTGAGGACAGTTTCCCCAACTTCCATCTGTATTTTGATCAATGATAATGTAATTAACGGCCTTTTTTATAATTTCAGAATCTCTTGGTTCTCCGTATGCCAATAAGGCACGAACAGCCATATTATTACATTTGGGACATTCTTCCCAACTCCCATCCTCTTTCTGATTCTTTTTTATCCATTCAATTCCTTTTCTGACATATTCAGTATCTCTTTCACCAGCCTCAATCAAAAAAAGGACCGAGTTAGCAGTTATTCCTGTTGTCAAACCTTCCTCACCTGTAAAGCTTCCGTCTGGATTTTGTTTTGTTTTAAGATAGTTGATTCCCTTCTTGAATGCATCAGAATCTTCTTTACCGTTCCTCAACAGTGCCGTAAGAACTTGAGCCGTAATGAGAGGTTCACTTTCACCTTTTACCTTTGCCCAACCTCCATCCTCGTTCTGCCTCTTTATGAGACCTTGAGCCGATTTATTTATCAAATCTTTGGGTTCAAAGTTAAATTCTACCAAAGTCACTAAAACGCTGGCAGTTTGATCGTTAGGTCCCCAAGTCTCATACAGGTCATAGATCTTCACCTTTGAATTTATGAGCCAGTTCATGCCACGTAATATACTTTGGTCGTATATTCCAACCTCTTCGGCGAGCGTCAGTGAAATCAGAATGGTCAAAACAAGAATTACTGGAATATTCCTCATTCATTACCTCCTTAAACTTCGAGCTCAGTTGTTCTAAACTTTCTTAGGTTTAGATAGTTTATCTATACTTTGATAACATATTTAAATATTTTTTCATTGTTATCGAGGAAAAGTTTTCATCTTCTTTGCCTTGATGCCTTAACAAAAACAATGGCTAAAAGAAAAAGAAGTAATACACCTATTCCTTTTAAGATATTTGAGTAAGATTTGCTCTCCTCTACGGTAAGATCTACCTCATTTGATTCTTGCATATGTACTCCATCATCATCGGAGAAGATAATATTTGCAGGAGGTATCGCATAATTTTTTGCTTTATTACTGCTTATAACGTAATTTAATGTTTCTTTTTGGTCAACTCTTAACATGGGAAAGTTTTTGGTGGTTACGCCAGAAGCTACTCGAATGCCCTCACAAACAGAGTCTATGATTCTTAAATCGCGTGCATCACCGTCGCCTATGTTTTTTATCTCCAGAGTTACCATGACTTCTTCTCCTTCTTTTACCGTATCCTTGCTCAAAAACTTTGAAATAACGATTATTGCACTTTTAAAGTCTTTTTCTATTTTTTCATAAGATTTATTTTCTACTTCTAATTTTATGCTTTCAATGGTTGTAGCTACTTCATTTGATTTTACTTCGATTGTTTCTCCATCGAGTTCATAAGAAACAGTTGTCGCATCAAGAAATATAGTTCCTGGAGAATATGTCTTCAGTTTGTAGGAGAGTTCCATCCAGTTTCTCGGATGCAAATCCAAATGAAAGATTATTTCGTCTCCAATCATATTTAGTTTCGGTGAACTCTCGCTAACTAGTACATCAAGTCCTTCAGGAATTTTATCTTTTATCTCCATGTTCTCAATCTTTTTTCTCCCATTGTTTTCTATCTCAAGATAAACAATGAATGTACCATTTTCCAACCCTTCTTTTCTGATACTCTTTTTTATGGTGATATCAGGGATGAATTCCTCTAAATATTCAACTAAAGTCTCCTTCTCCTGGTATCCTACCAATCGGTCTACTTCATTTCCATTTCTATCGAAAAATATGAAAACTGGAACGCCGTAAATTTCGAATTCCTCTGCTAGTTCATTATATTCATCCGCATCCACTGTAATTATATTTACAACGTTCCCATATTCCTCTCTCAATTCTTTCATCGTTGGAATCATCTTCACACAAAAACCACACGTATCCTTGGAGAAATCGAGTAAGGTAGGTTTCCCGCTTTTAAGAGCACCCTCGAAACGCTCTGGTGTAAAGTCATAGAGAATTCCAGCATTACTTATCCTAGCATCAACCATTGAGAGATATAGCGAGGTAGTGATTAGAAAAATTATTGATGTTTTGAGCAACGAATCTTTTAATTTTTGGATGCCAGACATAAGCGTAATAACCACCAAAAGAAGTTGTCTACATGGAATTAAATAAATTTCTGTGTTAAATTAAAAATATTACACATATTTATTTTTTCCTTTTGTATATTTAATTCCTCAGCAATCATCCTAAATCAATGCCAAAGAATTTGTAGTAGTCTGGAATTGAATCATAGAATCTGCCTAACTGAGGAAACGCATTGTAGAGATACGGAGAGATCGGATGGATTATACTTATGGCAATTACAATCAATATTATTCCAGAGATTCTGTTTATCCATTCTGCTTTTAAAATAGATTCCGCCAATTTAAATTTAGCCTCTGAACTCAATACACTTGCCAGAATTACGGGTATACCGAAACCTATTGAGTAAATAAATAGGGTTGTACCACCAAAAAACACATCCCCCTTGGCTGCTATAAGCGCCAAAATACCTGCCAAAACAGGATCAGCACACGGATTAACCGCTACACCAAAGATTAATCCAAATGAAAAGGCTCCAATGAGACCTTTTTTTCCCGGAGACGCCTTCGGTCTAAATCTAGAGAAAAAATCAGATCCTATATCTATCTTTACTACGTTCAATAATTTCAATCCCATCAAAAATGCAATCGCTGCTGCGAGATACCTAAAATAGAATGCGAAGTTCAAAAGTTGCCCGAGTATAGAGGCAAGTACACCAAGTGCTGTTAGAGTAATAGACAAACCTAAGATGAATGAAACTGCTGTGGAAAATGCTTTTCTTCTACTGTCAGAAACTCCGGTGACGAAAGCCAAAGTAACTGGTAGAACTGTAAAGACGCATGGACCTAAGGCCGTAAAAATCCCTGCAAGAAATGCCAATGGAACAGATATTTCAATCATAGTATCACTTCGATATCCTCAAATTAGATCATCCAAGACACTCTTTATGCTCTCTTTACTCTGGTAACCCGCTACGGTCTTGAAAAGTTCTCCTTTTTTATTGAAGAATATCAATGTTGGGAGGTTTCTAACTCCATAATCTCTTACCATATCTAATTCTTTGTCGGCATTTACAGTTAAAATATTGGCTTTTCCATGATATTCTTCCTTGAGTTCTTTCATAAAAGGCGCCATACGTCTACACGGTATGCACCAATCAGCCGCGAACTCTAAAAGGGTGGGCATGCCGCTTTTTAACGCGTTCTCAAATTTATCAGGGGTGTAATCGTATATTATCTTAGTTTCCGATGAATCAGATTGAGATGTATCTCCTCCTACAGTTCCGCTTGCATAGTAAAAGTATCCTAAGCCGATTATAATTAAGGTTACAGGAACTATTATCAATCTCCTATCAAACACCATATCATCCACCCGTGAAATTGGCACTCAAAGATAAATAATAAATCTAAGTTTAGATAATGAATCTAAATAATATATAAAATTTGTGGAGACTCTCAAAATTGACGATCCACCGCTACGGCAATGATAAGTATAAAGAACAGTATTCCTACGGCAATTAAGATCTTCGAGAAGGATAAGAAACCAGATCCAAGATCTTCAGATTTCTTGGAAACTGATATAGGTATTTCTTCTGTAGTAATAACCCTCTCGCCACCTAAATCTGAATAAATAAGATTTGCCTCGGGAATGTTGTAGTTACCCTCCTTAAGGGGCTTAATTATGTAACTGTATGTCTTTGTTTCTCCAGCGCCTAAAGTATCTTTTATATCTAAACTGCCAAAAATAACCTCAAAATCTTCGGGTATACTGTCTATTATTCTAATCTCAACATTCCCTCCTAATTTGTTCTCTACTTTTAGAAGGACAACTACTTCCTCACCAACAGAAGGGATAAAACTTTCAAAGGTCTTCGTGATTATTAAATCTTCTTTTTCGCTTTTTTTCTGAATGTTTTCTTTCCCATCTTTAGAAGGTTCATCTAACGAGGTCTTTTCGTCTCCAAGTAATTTATATGTCGTAGAAGAAGGCAACTCTACCCTTAAACCTATTTTATTCGAACTTATGTTCAACAACGTTACCTTTGCCTTTCCTGCAGAAAAAGTCTCTCCAATATTTCTCGGTATTGAGAGACTATCTATTTTCTCACCCATTGAGTAAACAACTACCACTGCTCTTTCCATTTTTCTGCCTGTGCCGCCGAATTCCAACCAGAAATTTTCATAACTAAATTTCTCACCAGAAGATAGAAAACCATCGTACTTTCCCTGTCCTTGCTTTAATAACTCTCCTTTAGGCTCATAAATAGGAGTTAATTCGTAGGTGGGTTTAGATTTTTTTATTTCCTTTGGAATTTCTTCTATCTGTTCTCCTTTTATTAATTTTCTTAGAACAAATTCAATGTCTTCCTTCTCTTGATACCCAACCAATGTTATGGCCTTTTTTCCATATTTATCGAAGAAGGTGAACGTAGGGAGGTAACGTTCACCGTACTTTCTCGAAAGTTCAAGTCCTTCTTCGGTATCAACGTTAACAGTAATAATATCTACCATACCTTTGTATTCTGCCCTCAATGCCCTCATAGTTGGAATCATAAATCTGCAGGCGCCACATCTATCTGCAGAAAAATCTAACATCGTTGGTTTTCCGTTGTATAGTTTTGATTGAAAGGTCTCGGGAGAGTAATCGTAATAGATTCCTACAGGACTTATATAACCCTCAGAATTCTGAGTTTCTTCTGCCAAAATAGGATCTGATGGCATAATAACTAAAATGAGGTTAATAAGGATAAATAACATCAAATACTTGCGTATCCTCTTCCATCTCATATAAATTAGATTATTAAATCTTGTATTTAAAATATATGCCATCCCATTATTCACAGTAAAAAAATGCAAATTTCTCCTTTTTTCCTTTATAATCCGATTATACAAAATTCAACTTCAAATGAAGTCTACTAGTTCCTTTTTCTTAAAGTAATATACCGAAATTTTTTTATATGGTATTCCCTTTAGCACTAATCAGGAGAGGTGTACGGCTTGACTGGTATTGAAATGCCAAAAGCGTTTTTAAGGCTGAATGTAGTTGCTTTTAATCTTATTGCTGCTTTCTTAGGGAGTTTGGTAATTACAGCCGCGAGATCTGGGCACCTCCATACCCTTATCTGTTACGAATGCAGGGCTTGTATGACTGAGTGTCCAAGGGGAATTGATCCTGCTGGCTTTGAAATCGCAGCGAGAGCTTACAGCGCAGGTAGATACCATATCCTTAAGGGAGTCGAACTTCTTGTAGAAGAGGCTTTTGCAGTGGATCCAGGCATGAGAGTAAGGGCTAAATTTGCAGATGATCTGTTAGATACAAATAAGTTGACTGTCGCTGATGTAAAGAAAAGGATAGAGAACAAAGAAAATGTGATCATAGAAGGTAAGGAGTACAGATACGAAGATGTAAAGGAAGTTTATTCAGAAGAGATGCGCGCGAAAGATGTAGCACAATTTTGCGTGAGGTGTGGTCTTTGCGAGAAAAGGTGTCCTGTCTCTCTCCTCATTCTTGAAATCATAGATGATCTAAGAGTTGATGGTGAGTTCAGGTGATTTTATGGAGATTAACAAACACATCGTATTATTACTAATAATTATATTCGTCGGGATGATTTTGAATAGAAATGCCGGGATAATTGAGTCGGATAATTTAGAGGCACTGAAAGGAGATTTAGTAGAACTTGGAGTCATACCTAAGGTATACGATCCAAATCTCACTCATTTAACAAATCCTGAGCTTAATATCTCCA
>CAYFZR010000031.1:0-7962 GCA_964347835.1 uncultured archaeon | reverse complement strand
TAAATATAAGGACAAGTTAGAGTACCATACACCATGGTCCGAGTACAGAGATTGTACTGTCCTGCTTAGGGGGCACGTCGATTTAATAGAAGTCAATAGTTTTCTCATCGATAGTGGATATGAGAACCTGAAACTAGTAGACAACGGTATAATTCAAGTAAAAACGAATAACCTCTCCGTCTCTGAAATACATGCTTATCATCTCCTACCCAATGCGAGCGGTAAGAGATCAGGAGTAGAAAAAGATATAGAGATCAGAAATCTCAAAAAAGAGGAAACAATTTCTATCGGCGAATCTGCTTCAGATATTGAAATGGCTGAGGCCACTCAAATTTTTTTTCTGGTGAGAAATGGCTTGGAAAATGATCCTTCCCTAATAGAAACTGTTTTAAACTCTGAAAACATCTTTGTGTTGGAAAAAAGGATGGGGCTTGGATGGGCAGAGGCGATAGATCTACTAAGACGAAGTCAAGAATTGGTGTCGTAGATACCACCTTCGCAAGGATTGATATGGGTGGTATAGCGATAGACGAACTTAAAAAGATTGCTACTGGCATAAATATTCATAGAAAGACTGTTCCAGGAATAAAAGACATTCCAGTAGCCGCTAAGAAACTTCTAGGCGAGGAAAACTGTGACATTGTTATTGCATTAGGGATGCCCGGTAGAGCAGATATAGATAAGATGTGTGCACATGAAGCCTCGATTGGAATAATACTTGCTCAGTTAATGACTAACAAACATATCATCGAGGTATTCGTCCACGAAGACGAGGCAAAGGATGATAAAGAACTTACTTGGTTGGCTGAAAGGAGAACGAGAGAGCATGTGCATAACGTTTATAACATGTTGTTCAAACCAGAAAAATTATTAAAAAATGCGGGAAAAGGTTTAAGAGAAGGTTTTCCTGATGTTGGACCCATAAAATAGGGGGTTGTAACGGTTGGTAAAACTTGGAATTGTAGCAGCTGAGTTTAACTATGACATTGTATTCGCCATGATAGAGTTGGCTAAGGAACATGCTGAGTTCCTCGATGCCGAAGTAGTAAAAATAGTAAAGGTTCCTGGTACATTTGATATACCACTAGCGGTTAAAAAAATGTTGGAAAGACCAGAAATAAATGGAGTGGTGACTCTGGGAGCCGTTATTGAGGGAGAGACCGAGCACGACGAAATAGTTATACAACATTGTGCGAGAAAGATTACAGATCTCGCAGTAGAGTATGGGAAGCCAGTTACCTTAGGTATTTCTGGACCTGGCATGAGCAGGCTTGAAGCACATGAAAGGGTTAAGTATGCTAAGAGAGCAGTAGAATCAGCAGTGAAGATGATAAAGAGAATGGAAGAGATAGAAAAGGGCTAATCTTCCTTATATTTTTTTAATATCTCCTCTATTATACGATGAGAACTACTCAAATGAGAAAGCCTCATCTCCTTAATTCTTTCTACCTTGATATTGTCAAAACCTCTTTTTTTCAATTCCTTTTTTAACCATTCTTCATCAACGTCCTGATTTGGACCCAACGCGATGATGTCTGGTCTTATCTTTTTAACAGACTCGAATATATCTCGCTCTGAGCCTAAGAAGGCATCGTCTACAGGCTTTAATGCCTTAACAACCTCCATTCTCTGTTCTTCTTCTATGACTGGCTCTCTTTTTCTCCTCTTAACTGTCTTATCCCTGGCTACAACCACTATTAACTCGTCGCCAAGTTTTTTCGCCTCTTCAAGATAGAATATGTGTCCGGGATGTATTATATCGAATACTCCTGTTGCCATGACCCGCATGTAATCAACCTATCCTATTGCAAAATTTAATCTTTTCCATTAAATATCTATCTTGGCATAAGTTATATCTACCAAAAAGGCGAGATATGTTAGTTATGAAAGATACCCTAGTGTTGTACGGAATTGAAGAAAATGAAAATGTAAGCATAATATACTGTATCACAAAGGGAAAGAAAAAAGAGGATTCTGAAAAAGCACTAAGATCATTTTTAGATTCCAAAAACATGTCTCTTAATAATTTTACCATATTAGAACAGACAGTAGAAAATATAGAGAGAGGAAGCAACAGGATAGATGCGATTAAGGTTGATTTCAGGAAAAAATTACTTTATATGGGGTTTCAAAGCAAGACCGTAGGCAACTTAGAACCAAATAAAGATATTACAGTTTCAATTGCGATTGCCGCGAGAAAAGACTTGTTGGTAGAGGAAAGCGATTACGAAGTTATTGAGGAGTCACAATCCCAAATATCTCGAGAAGAACTCCTAAAAAAATATAGAATCGCCGATCCCGGAGATGCTTTCGTAGAAAGTGTGTTGGAGGATTACAGAGAGCCAATTGTCACTCTGGAAATGTTAAACAAGAAACTTTTAGAAATAATAGAAAGTATCGAACAACCAAAGACTGTTAGCGAGACAAAATTGCCCAAAGAATTTATTGAAGGGCTTATACTTAAAATAATCAATCAAAGAGGTCCAATTTTGGTAAAAAACATAATGGCGACTACAGGACTACATCTAAACATAGTAGAAGAAATTATTCGTGATTTAGAGGAGAGAGTAATGGTAGAATACATAGGAACCGGAGCCATGATGTTCTCGGATCTAAGATACATGCCTACCGAAAAAGGCAGAGAGAGAGCCAAAATGCTTGAGACCTTAGATCCGTTTGTAGGGGTAGCGCCAGTTCCATATAAGGATTACTATCGAATTACTGAGGATTTATCCCAAAAGAGGTTTCCTATAAAAATTTCAATGAGTGTTTTCGACAAAGCCTTCGAAGAAGTAATTGGCTTGGATTATGCTAAAAAAATAATACTCGAATCATTGTGTACGGGAGAAGGCATGTTCATCTGTGGACCACCGGGTACAGGAAAAACATATACAAGTAGTAAAATGTCAAAAGTACTTCCTCCTATGTTAATACCTAAAAATATTTTGGTAGGAGAGCGTGTCGTAAAATTATTCGATTCTGACTTTCATGAGTCATGTCCTAAGGATGAACAACCCGAAGATCCCAGATGGGTAAAAATATATGCGCCCTTTGTATTTACAGGTGCGGAATTATCAGTAAATAGACTAGAAGGAAGATTCAATGAAAATGAGGGTGTCTACGAAAGTCCCCCCCAAGTAAAAGCTCATGGAGGAGTTTTATTGATAGATGACCTGGGTAGGCAGATGGATCTGCACGATGCGATATTGAACAGGCTTATTGTTCCCATGGAGAACCGAAGAGACATAATCTATGTTGGCGGTACCCCTGTCGTCCTTTTCACAACATTTGTTCCAGTATTCTCGACAAATTTAAACATAGCCATATTCGACGAGGCTCACTTGCGCAGGGCTCCTTGCTACATATACCTAAGTCATCCTCCAGTAGAACACGTTATCAAGGTATTTAAAAATAATTTAGCAATGTTTGGAGAAAAATTTGAGGACGACTGTGAAAATGTCTTAGAAAAACTCTATCAAGATCCTAGAGTAAAACCTTCTTTTGCTCATGGAAGAGATCTAGCCCATATATGTCAAGGAATAAGGATTTCTGAAGAAAAGGATGTAATAACTAAAGATATTTTAGTAAAGGCAATTGAAAGGCATATTGTCATAACTTTAGGAAAAATTGGAGCAGATCCCAGGAGATTAGGTTATCAGACAGAAAAGAGGGTAATCTCTTACGATATAAAATTAAAATACGTTGGAGAAATGCACCCACATGCTGTCTCTGAAGAAGTTTCAAAAGGATTGAGGCGCTACATAGGCATAGATGGAGTTAGCGCAACAAAAAATGGTATAATCATAGACGCTCAAGATACCATCACGCCGACCGATATTGCGAGCCTCATTCGAAGCGTATCTGACGGGCATGTAGAGGTTGAAAGTATCTCAATAATAACGGAGTTCACGAAACCAATGGTAGATGAGAAAAAATTACACGAACAAATTAAGGGTTTGCACACTTAAAATTTCAAGATCCCTATTTCTTTTCCTATTTCACACCAAGCCCACGCCCAGATAATTGCCTCAAAAGACCTTACAAGATCTTTTTTCTCTAGAAAATATCTGGAATCTTTTACATAGGCATTTATGTTGGTTATAAAATTCTCACCTTTGCTTTCTAATGGTTTAATCTTTGGAATCAAAGATTCAGCCTTGTTTAACCACTTTTCTATCTCATTTTTGAGTTCTTCCTCCAGTTTCATGACGACGTTCACCACCTAAAAAACTATATAAGCGAATATATTACAGTCGTGTTAATGAAGAATTCTGATATAAAGTTGATATCTTTTGATTTGGATGGTACGTTGATCAAAAACAGTTGGGAAATCTTTTACAGCCGTGTAGATGAAATTATAGGGAAGACTCAAGAAATACAAAGCCTAGTGAGCCAATATACTTCTGGAACCATATCAGAATATGAGTTTATGAGAAAGAGTTACGGATTATGGCACGGAATTGAAAAAAATATCTTTTTGAATATAATAAATGATATAGAATTAGATGGTAACTTACATCTTATCATAAATAAATTAAAAGATCTAAATTTAGATGTTACGATTGTCACTGGAGGTTTTGATCTATACGTGAATCACGTGACGAAAGATTTAGGAGTAGACGTTTATTGCGGAACGAAGAGTAATTTCGTTGACGGAATACTATCTAACATTGCTGTAACCACAAAGATTGAACTTTTTGAAAGAATGGTCAAAGAGAAAGGCATTTCCTATAATGAAGTCATTCATGTAGATGACGGAACGAACGGAATTCCTTTGTTTAAGATATGCGCTTATGGAATTGCCGTAAACACAAAGAACCGCAACGTTATTAAAAACGCAAACATTTTCCTAGAAGATATTGAAGATTTGGTGAAGTTAATGGTAGAACAGCGTAAACCAGAGTCATGAGCTTTATTATCCCTTTTTTTATCTCATTTCATTTTCTTAGCTCTTTTGAGACGCCAGAGTTTCTAAAACTTCCTTCATATGCTCCAGTATCCAAAGATGTCCTGTGTTAGGAATTACAAACAGTTGAGAGTTAAGTAATCTTTCCGCAATATATTTCGACATATTTCCCACGAGAACGTCTGGTTCAGCATGCCAAACATGCACCTTCATCTTTATCTCTTCAAGTGGAATAGGCCACTTTGCCGGGATAGTTGTATCATATGCGGATCCAATCCCATTTTGACGATACGCCTCAGGAAAATCCTTTTTGAAAATATTCCTTATCTCCGGACGGTCGAAGACTTTTTTATCCCATTCTGAAAGCTCCATATCCCTCAATCTTACGGCAAGTTTTTCAGGGTCTTTTTTAGCCATAGATGCCGTAAATCTCATTTGCAATTTGATTAATGGGAAGAGGGGGTTCGAGATTTTCCATAGCAAGCGCAAAGATCTGATCACTCCTTGAGTTGCCTCTGATACATTCGGGCCCACACTACCGAACACTCCAACAGCATTTAGCCTTTCTGGGATCTTCCATGCACAAGCCAGTGCAAATGGACCGCCCCCAGAAGGCCCGAACACGGCAAACTTATCGATCCCAAAGTGGTCTGCAAGTTCTGCCACATCGTTTGGCCAATTTTTCAGTGCATTTTTCTTAAAGTCCGTGAGACCATATCCCGGCCTATCCGGGGCAATAATGTGAATATCTGGCAAAAAGGGAGAACTAGGGATCAATCCCCAGGAAAGCCTGGACCCCGGGTTGCCGTGAAAAAGGAAAACAGGGTAGCCTTCAGGGTCTCCGTATTCGGCATAACCAAGCTTTTTGCCGTCCGATAACCTCAGAATATTGTCAGTTGAAAGGGTTTTTCCCATCCTTTTTTTCGCTCCCCTTTTGCATTGCAGTAGAGTGAGTCAAGCCGCCGGTGGGATTTGAACCCACGACCTGCTGATTACGAGTCAGCCGCTCCACCGACTAAGCTACGGCGGCTCTTCGGCTCTCTTATCATATGGATCAAATTACCTTTCTTATAAGTCTTTTCGAATCCAAACTCTTCATACCATTCTTCTAAATTTGGAAAGGTGGTTACGGTTAACGAATAATTATCATAATCGTTTACAATTTGTTTTAAAAGTCTTGTTCCAATTCCTTGTCCTCTTCTATTCGGATTTACGTTTATGATTTCGATGGCTACTTCGTCTTCGTATTCTCTTACTCTAGCTACTCCAATAAAAGTAGGCATTATTTCATCTGGTATCCGATATTCAACATTTATACAGGATTCTTCGGCAATTTTGCTCTGTTCAATATTCATTTTGATCACTTTTTGGAGTGTGATGATCACACCAACTTATAAGTCTTTTGGTCGAATTTGCTAAAATGAATTTTAAAAAGATCGATTAATTTGAATCTTTTTTCGCTTCGTGAAGTTCTTTTAACCTTTCTCTAATTAGTTTATGAAAAAGAATTTTTTCATCTTTTATTCCATAGTTTTCTTTTAGTACATCCATGATGAATTTTTTATTATCTTCTGTCATCTTATTATCTATGGCAATTGATTTTTAAAAAACTTACGATTCAGGTGAATTCTGGTGGGTGACATATAAGTAGCTACAAAGAGTATTTCAGAAGGATAAAGGGTCTAGAATTATACGAAGAGTGATCTGTTAAATATCTGTTTCTTAAGTTTTTGTCTAACCTCCCTCGTTCTCTTTACCATCTAAAAAAGTAAGAAGAAAAGAATATTAATGAACTACTTATATCTTATTCAATAGGTAGTAAATATGCAAACCATTCCATTATCGAAACCAATGATCGGTAAAGAAGAAATTGAATTGGTTGTTAATGTTTTGAAGAGTGGCCAACTCGCACAAGGATCTTTTACGGAGGAGTTTGAAAAAGCTTTTTCTAATTATATAGGAGTAAGACACGGGATTGCAACAAATAGTGGGACTAGTGCCCTTCATGTTGCTCTTGCGAGCGTTGGAATCAAACCCGGTGATGAAGTATTAACCACCCCCTTTTCATTCATTTCCACTGCCACATCGATTCTTCATCAAAATGGATTGCCTTTGTTCGCAGACATTGAAGAAGAAACTTATAACATAGACCCAGAAAAAATCAAAGATAAAATCACAAACCGAACTAAAGCCTTAATAGTGGTGCATCTTTTTGGTCATCCTTGTGATATGAAGCAGATTAAAGAAATTGTTGAAGATTATAATCTGATTTTGATCGAAGACTGCGCTCAAGCCCATGGATCGGAATATAAGAACAAAAAAGTAGGATCCTTCGGAGATGTCGCATGTTTTTCTTTTTATGCAACGAAGAACATGACTACGGGAGAAGGAGGCATGATTCTAACAACCGATGATGCCATAGCCAAGAAGGCAAAGGCGATAAGGGATCATGGACAAAAAGAGAGATATCTTCATTATTTACTAGGTTACAATTATAGGATGACAGATATATCGGCAGCAATAGGGTTAGCTCAACTTAAAAACCTTGATACGGTCAATGATAAGAGAATTTCCAATGCTAATTTCTTATTGAAAGAATTGGAGGATTTATCAGAAATTAGATTACCAGTTGTTAAAGAAAGCGTTAAACATGTTTTTCACCAGTTCACGATAATGAGTGATAGGAGAGACTATCTAGCGAATTATTTAAACAACAAGGGCATATCTACAGGTATATTTTACCCAAGAGTTATATATCAAAATCCTGTGTTTAAAAAGATAGGATATAATTCAGATTTTCCTTTTAGTTTTGGAGAAATATCCTATAATGATGGAGACTGTCCTGTTGCAGAATCTGTTTGTAAAAAAGTATTGTCGCTTCCTGTAGGTCCATTTCTTAAAAAAGGTGATCTAGAGATAATTACAGAATCGATTAAGGAGGCAATGAGATGATTATAAATAAAAACGCTAAAATAGCTAAGAGCGTGATAATTAAAGAGGGAAGCGTTATTTCTTCAGGAGTTGTTTTAGAAGAAAACGTGGAACTTGGATACAAC
>CAYFZR010000030.1:0-25275 GCA_964347835.1 uncultured archaeon | reverse complement strand
TACCTTATAACCCCCTCTCTCCACCCCCATATAAAGAAGGGAGTAACCACCCCCTCTCTACACCCCCATATAATATTTAGATTAGAAAGCAAAATTTAAAGTGGAAAAAAGTCTCTTGTATCCGTTATAAAATAAATTTTGATAAATTTGCGGGTGCAGCGAGCCACGCTGCATAAAAATAAAAAATGCCCCAAGCAGTTCGGGGTACTTCGACACTGGTCACCGATACCTTCCCCAGTTTTTCAACCGGTTCCTTGCATCGTCGTATCGATCTTACGACTACCACCCCGCTTCCAACATCGATCTCTCGGTGTTAGTTCGGTTCACCTCGTCGTAAGTTTTTCTCCCGATCTACTTGAGGCAAAAATAACGTTGTAACTTCAAAGATATATACTTTTCTGTTCGACTCTATTCTTGACAAGAACGTGTCAAAAAGTTTGTTTTCCTTAAAAATCCAACGAGGTCTTTTTATATTTTTGAATAAACTTTTAGGATCGAGACTGTACATACTTTTTTGAGAAACTATCTAGTATCATTTCCAAAAAAAAGCGTAAGTTGGAATTTTTCGTACCATAAGATTCATAGCGAAGACTCTATTTTTAAGGGAAAGGTGGTGCGAATATGAATAAAATAGTTTTATTGACTTTATTAGCAACAATATTGGCAATTACAGGTTGTATTCAGTATCAGGTACCAAAGACTACTGAAAAGCCAGTTCCTGCTGAGAAGGCGGTTGGAACCGCTAAAGTTATCGCGATTAGAAACGTAAAATTTTGAGTGGATTCTAAATGTTGCAAATTCTGAGAAGATATATATTACATCTCATAAAGATCAAAATCGGAGGTGAGTAGGATAAAAAAAACAGAAGGAATAAGGATGAGACATGTTAGAGAATTTTTGAGGGCTCTTTTCAAAAGAGATATGAATATTTGGGAAATCGCCTCTTTTTCTACAATACCCATGAGAGAAATAACCAAATTACTTAAAATACTTGAAAAAAAGGGATATATTGAAGAGAATAATTATAGATATTCTCTTACTGCAAATGGAGAAAATTTTGCAATAGAATTAGGAATAAAAGATATTTATGATGAAAATTGTCACGAGTGTAGTGGGAGAGGTATAGCCATAGATAATGATTTTTTAATAGAATTTGAGGAAATTTCAAGAAATAGACCCTACAACATTCCAGAATACGACCAATCCTTCATAACAACGGATTCTACCGTCTCCAGAGTTTTATTAATGCTGCATTTTGGCGATATCGATGGAAGAGAAATTATAGTTTTGGGCGATGATGATCTTGTGAGTATTGCGATAGCGATGACTGGCTTGGCAAAAGAAGTAACAGCGGTAGATATAGATAATCGTATATTAGATTTTATTAACGAACAGGATCTAGGAGTAAAAACTATAAGGTTGGATCTTAGAAATCCAATACCAACCAATTTGAGGGATAAATTCGATTGTTTTACCACAGATCCCCCAGATACCGCCCTCGCATTAACGTTGTTTCTGTGCAGAGGGTTAGAATGCTTAAAAGAAGAAGGTTTTGGGTATTTCTCAATGACTTTTACGGATGCCCCCCTTTCGAGATGGTATTTCGTGCAAAAATCTTTGATGGACATGGGATTTGTGATTACAGACATAAAGAGAGATTTCAGCACATACGAACTTTATCCGGAGATTGCGAGGTTGTATAGAAAGGAAGGGGTTTCCGAAGATATTCCTGAACCGACCGAACGATGGTATAAGTCGAATCTATTCAGGGTTGAATTAATCAAAGAGAAGAATATAATTTTTGAAGGAAGAGTTGAGGGAGACCTTTACGACTATATGGCAGAACCCTAATTAAATAGGTACGAAATATTAAAAACTACCCACGGGTACAAAACCGATTTCTTTTCCATCCTCTTTTATCCTCATTGAGCCTAGTTTTATTGTTTTAATCCTTTCGGGCTCATTTAAAGGGGAGTAAACATAGGCTTTTTTGATTAAATAGTCAATTTGCCTCATTATTCCTAAATCTAGAAATTTTTGAGCGCTATTCAGTAATCCAACAAGATTTTGCTCTTCAAAACCTTTTTCTAAAATTCTTAATTGCTTATCAAAAATATTTCTAACCCTCTCAGCGTATATGCGTCTTTCTGTTACAATTAAATAGCCATCTCCTAAATTCTCGCAGTAATTTATCTTTTCTTTTAAGAAAGCGGATATTTTAGATTGCATCTCTTCATCTATCATCCCAGTGCCAAAAAAAGTTCCCATAACTCTCACTCTTTCCATATCGAACTCTATTTCTTTCGCGTTAGAGAAATGGGCTCTAAATGCTAATTCCCGGAAAAATCTCCTCTCTTCTCTAGATGTTTCTCTAACTTCTCTAGGCACTTCTAGTGATCGTATATTCAGGTTCCTGAATATGTTAATGAGATAGTCTAGCTCTCCTCCTTTTCTGAGAAGCAATAAAAAGTCTGGATTAACAAGCATCGTTTTATGAATCTTTAAGGCCCTTCCAGGACCGCCAGAGATCATGCCAGAGGTATCTATCAAGATTATATCCCCTTTAATTTTAAAAGCCTTTTCTAAAAGCAACCTTAAACCAGAAATACACTGTAAGAGGTGATAGTTTGGCGAGGTAGATCCCACAAAAAAGCCGCCTCTCATCTTTAAATCTGAAAGGCTTCCTATTTTTTTATCCGCTACACCTAAGGAAATTGTAGTTGGTGGCCCTATACTGGATTGTCCTAAATCTGCGTCTATCACTACGGTCTTAAAATTATTTTCAAGCGATTGATTTACGATGAAGGTCGTTAAAGTAGTCTTTCCGGTATCTACGCCTCCAACGATCATCACTACACAAGGTTTTTCGTGATCTAAGATTTCTCTTGTTGCATTAGTCCAACTCTCAGGTATTACATCTATTACCTCCTTTACCTTTTTTATAGAGCCGCCAGTGCCAAGGAATATTTCAAGGGTTGATTCATTTATCGCTTTTATGAAAATCTTGTCTCCGCGCAAAATTATGTACTCTTCGCCTGAAAAATATTCTTTTTCTCTAATTAGTACTTCTCCTTCTTCTACGGTTAATCTTGCCGCTCCTTCTACTGTTAAACACTCTCCAGATAGTAAACTTACCCTTTTCATATGCTAGGATAGTTATATAAGATTATTTATATGTTCCCGATTCTCCGCAAATTTATATAATGGTAAAAAAGATTTGATGTAATTTTGAGGGATTACAGTGAGAAAAAAATGGAAGAGGAAGAGACAAAAGAAGCAGAAGAAAAAAAGAAAGAGAAAGCGCGGGAAGTAGAAATGAAACGTGGTTCTTTTCATCCGCAACGAACTTTTAAAAAAAGTTCGATCAAAAGCAGTGTGGCTAGTTGCATCAAAACTTTGCACAAGATTCGAGATTCTTGGCATGCCAAAAATCTATGATTTTTGAGCATTTAGAAAAAAGTTTTATCAAAAAGCAGTGTGGCTCGCTGCACCCGCAATATTATAGAGAATTATTTTATTAAAACTAGCAAAAAAATTGTTACAGTAATATGGGAAAGATATCGGTGACCAGACCGAAGATTTACGTAGATATGTAAAATACTATTATATATAAATTTTATGTTTCATAAATATGGCAATTTTACGCATATTACTAAAAAATATTTTGGTTTTTTACGCATATCGAAATTAAACAAAAAATCTTGTCAAAAATTTTTTAACATAAAGATGTCAAAAATTATCAAATTACTTGTCTAATAAGTTTTAGAACATCTGGGTGTTTGATAGCCGTTTTTATTATCTCTCTTTTGCTTTTTGGAAGATCTTCTTCCGATAGTAGTTCAGCAATAATATTGAGTCCTTCATCGGATAACTTCACAACTGCCTGTTTTATTTTTAGAGATCTCTCCAAATTTTTACCAATTTTTTTATGCCATTCATCTTGATATTTAGACAAAAATTTTTCTGAAGTATCGCTATTTTTTATTGCCTCGAACGCAATTTCTCCTGCTATCTTACCACACGTCATGGATGAATATATTCCGCCCCCGGTTAGGGGATCTGTTTGTCCTGCTGCATCCCCTACTATCAGTGCTCCCTTGGCATAGGTCTTTTCTAAAGGCCCTAAACTAGGTGTGCCGCCAACATTTAACTCTATTGGAACTCCTTTCTTTAAATTATCATGTGAATCGATAAATCTCCTTAAATAATCCAATGTAATCTCACTACCCCTCGTTACACCAATTCCTACGTTAGCAACGTCCTTGCCCTTAGGAAATATCCAAGCGTATCCTCCAGGAGCAACATTGTTTCCAAAGAAGAAGTACAACATATCCGGATCTTCTAAATCTATTCCTGCCATTTCGAATTGAGCACATGAGGCCATATCGCGAAGTTTTTTTGTGTTAATCCCTAACCATCTAGCCACCTTAGATTCCACACCATCTGCCCCTATTACCATCCTGGTCTTTATTTCTATGGATTCTCCGAAATGGGACGCTTTTACTTTCAAGCCATCCTTGTCATAATCTATTCCCAATGCAGGAGTTTTTACCATTATTTCTGATCCTGCCCTTGCTGCTAAACTAGCAAGATATTTATCGAATATTTTTCTCTCTAAAACATATCCTTGTGTTTCTGTCCATACTCTACTTACTTTTTTCCCATTTGGCGCGTATAGATGGAAACCTTTTATTTCTGAACGGATCCATCCTCTTTGTACTGGTATTTCTAACCTCTTGAAGGTGTTTATGCTTGTACCTTCCGCGCACCTTTTTGGAGCACCAATCTCTTGCCTTTTTTCCAGTAATAATACATCCAATCCTAGTTCCGCCATGGTCTTAGCAGAAATAGATCCAGCAGGACCTGCACCGATTACTACTACGTCGTATTCTCTATCCGTCATGCCATTACCCCATAGAAATTGCTCCAACAGGACAGATTCTTTCGCAAATAGCACATTCCCTGCAACTTTCTTCATCGATAACTACAAAGGTTTCTACCAACTCCAGAGCAAGATCAGGACAGACGCCTACACATGCCCCACAGTAACAACATCTCCTCCGATTGATATTCATTTTAGGCACCTTAAAATGTTTTCATGAATACCATTGACAATATGTTCGTGGTTGCGTGCGCTATTATAGGGGTAACTATGTTCTTGTTCCATTCAAAGAGTAAACCTAACATCAACCCTAAAAAAGTTGCGCCAACGACTTGAGGAATATTAAAGTATCCGAACCAATGTACCAATCCAAAGAGTAATGACGCCGGAATCAATCCAATCTTGGGTTGTAACAGGCCTCTAAACAAAAGCTCTTCTGAAGGGGCTACCATAAAAATATTAAGAAAAAAGATATCGATAACACCTAATTTCTTAGATAATTCAATAGCAATTTGGTTTTCGAATCCAAGTTTATCTATTGATATAGAAAACATGGCTAGGGGTATCCCAGCAGTTAAACCGATCAAAATATTTGAAAACATATTCTCTCTTGTTATTCCAATTAATCTTGGGTTTTTTGTGTATAATAAATAAATAATGGGTGGAACTAAGAGAATAACAGCTTGTACTAATAGTGCTTGTATTATTACGTCTCTTGAAAGCATTTCATTCGAACTCCATCAAAGTCTTTTGGGCTTCTCCATAAAATTCAACGTTTACCTTCTGGTTGAAAAATATCTTTCCGTACTCTCCTCCACCACCTGGATATATCGAGAATTTACGAGTTCTAAAGGCTTCAATGCACTCTCCTATTCTTTCATCTGTGGCTTTCTTTAATTCTTCTATTAATACGTCTACTAAGACTGCAATTTCATTGTGAAATGTCTCTACCAATAACCTCCACTGCCTTTGAACCTCGTTTACATAGGGATTTGAGTATTCTAACGCCAGTTGAATTATCTCAGCCAGAGGAGGGAGATAATTATATGGAGGCCTATAGGGAGGATGCTTAGGTTCTATCCAATCTGCTAACTCGTTAATTCTGTCCTCTACACCTTTTTTTATTAAACCTTTGCATTCTGGACACTTCATATTAAATTTTAAAGCGTTTTTGAGCCTAAATCTTTGTTTACATCTTGAACAAGCAGTTAAATGGTACTTGCCCAATCTTGGATCAAACCCATAATTAGCGCGAATGCTTTTACCCTTCCTCAATGCTTTTTTAATTGAATCGTAAGAGTATTCCCCTATATCTAATCTATTGAATTCTCTTCCCAATCTATGGGGCCACGGGCTATGAGCATCTGAATTTGTCAAAAAAACCCTATTTTGCAATTCTTTTAATCTATCTGCCATGTTTGTATCGGCTGAAAGGCCTAACTCTATAAAACTTATATTTTTTAAAGCACTCCCGTAACACTGAGATATGGAATCAAATTCTTTGTACATTGATGTCCATGGCGTAAAGGCATGGCATGGTCCAACAATTCCATCTACTACTTCTACTATGTCAACCAAGTTTTCTGCATTAATATTTATTCTCGGTCTACCGTCATAATTCAAATCATTACAGTATTTGGCCAACAAAGATCGAATTTCATAAACAGAATTAGGATCTGGAAGTAATACTATATGATGTACTCTATTGATGTCTTCTATCTCTACCGTTGAGATGAAGTTGGTTTTATACTTAGGATGTTGATATATTCCGTCTCCTACGGGCAAAAGAGTTTCTTCGAATTCTTTGATCCATGAGCTATGTAATATATCTCCACTGCCTAACAAATCGAGACCTTTTAATCTGGCTTGTTCTGCTAAGTTATCAAAGTTCATGTCTTTGGAGGTTGCACCAGAGAATTTTCCGTGAATGTGAAGATCTGCGTTTATAAACATCGATTCACCCGATGTAACGGAGATCTTCATCCACATCTATTTCTTTGTGGGCAGCCTCGAGTGCTTTCTTTTGCATCTCATATATTCGAGAAAGTGTCTTTTCTGCCTCCTTCGCCCGGGTTTCAAGCTCGTCTAGACCTATTTCTATGTTCAGTATTTTGGTCAAAACCTCTAAAACTGCTTTTGCGGACTTTGCATCCACTAAGTAACCTGACGTTTCACCCATCAAACATACTCCGCTAATCCCTCTGAGCTTACCTACACCCAGAAGAAGGCCGGAGGCTCCTACTATGCCACCTCTTTCGTCTTCAGTCTTAAAATTGATACCGTATTTTTCCATTTCAGTAATCAATGAGAGATCTGTTGCAGCGCCAAATACTCGCGGCTTTTTTACAATTCTACCTGTGCCATAACCTCCTAGGGTAAACAATTTTTTTGTATTATATTTCTCTACAACGTCTAATATCGTGCTAACGATGTCGTATTGACCTTGAGAGGTTAGACCTTGAGTATTTCCCACAACGAATATGAGATCTGGATGAGACCCTTTTCCTTCGTAGAAGTAGAACTCATTGGACATCAACTCTATGGTACCGTCCTCTTTCACTAGGATTTGGGGTGGAAAATCTGGAGAAAAAAGATCTGCAAACTTCCTTGCACCAATTTCATTTATCATGTGCTCCGCAGCTAATTTTCCGACATGTCCTATTCCTGGCAAACCCTCAATAAGTATCGGATCCTCCAGTTTTGGTTCGACATAAATCTTAACTATTGCCTCTTTCATACCAACCGCTTTCCTTTTTTAGTCTTCTTCTATACTCCCCATAGGGATCTTCTGGTGAGAATCGAGGGGGATGAGGATTAAATGTGTCATGACTGCAGATCGGACATTTTTCCATCAATGTGTATATTTTGCATGTCTTGCATTTTCTTAGCAACTTCATACTTTATTCCTTCTCTCTAAAAAATTCTCCTGTACCGCCGACACTTTCTATGATGCTAATTGCCTTCTTTGCTACGCTACTAATCGCATTTTCGGCCATTTTGTAATCAGGCGCAGTAATTACTATTTTATACTTAGGAGCGCCTACATAGTAGATATCCACATCTATCTCCTCATCGTTAAACTTGTCTCGAGTCTCAACTAACGCTCTTTTAATGTCCTCAACCCCTTTTGGTTTAGGAGATGAGAGTTTCAACATACCAGATATCCTCACATGGGGAGGCTCAATATTTTCTTTCGCAATCTTAACCAAATTATCTATCCAATTTTTTGATATTTTAATATTTGTGAAAGCATCATAACCAGAAATTGCTATTTCTTCAAACCCCGTATAAAGGTCTTCATATTCATCCATTAAGGTGTATCCTACTTCCTTATATCCTACTTCCAAATCCTTTCCAAGTATGTTGGCAACATATTCCAATAGTTTTTCTGCTTTTTGTTCTCTCTTCCATTCTTGAAGTTTTTCTTTCCTCTGCCTCTCATTTATTCTCTTCATAGAGAGATCTATATGACCCTTTGAAGGATCTACGTTAAGAACTTGCGCGACTACTTTTTGTCCTTCCTTTACATGGTCACGAATGTTCTTAACCCAGCCCGATGAGACTTCCGAGATGTGAATCAGTCCAGACTTTTTACCATATTCATCAAGATCTACGAACGCTCCAAATCTCGCTACCCTATCTATGGTTCCAATTACCAATTCGCCGTCTTCTGGCCATTTGTGCTTTTTTCTAACCATAATTTCACTCCAATATTTCAATGACCTTGGTTTTTACGTTTGTCTTTCCGCCCGTAGACTCTGCCAAAACCTTGTTGCAGATAATACATCTTATCAACGTGCTCGCGCAACCAAATATTACCTGTTCGTTGCCACAGTCTAAGCACTTGACCTTCAGGAACCTACTTTTTGGTTTCGGTACAAGTTCCAAAACAAACACCTCAATCTACAAATTCCAATCTTTTTGTTCTGAATCCTTCTCTGGTGTGAGCCTTTCCACAATCTTTACATCTATATCTTATACTAATCTTCTTCGTTGGTTTCTCCCCTGAGGGTAATGCCCTTGGAAATCCTCCATATCCGCTCATGACCCTCCTGAACTGTCTTTGACCCCACTTTAGTTCGCTTGCCTTCCTTTTCTTTACCTGCTCAATTTCATGTACGGTGTGTTTTCTACAGTAAGGACAGTGTGTACGCCTTGATTTCGGGATTTTAACCATAAGTTCACCTCAACTTTATTTCCTCTGCCAGACCCCTCTTTATGAGGGGTTCTGCATTAGATAACGGCAATATTACTACGTCCTCAGGTTTAAACTCCCCATAGGTTTTTCCGTCTATACCTACTATTTGTGGTATGTGTTCCAACACACGAATCGTTACCTTAGGAATCGCAGATAAATCTTCATTTACTTCTTTTAAATCTTTGTCCAAAGTTTCTTTTTTTGGTACCTCAGGTTTTTTTATATCTCCTTCAAAGACGTTCTTGCGATATTTTTTTAGGTTCTTAACAATTTCATTGTAAACTACCTTCTCCTCGGGGGTCATGTTGGACATGTCATATTCTTCCACGCCACTCCTAACGTCTGTAAGTGCCTTGAGGAGTATCTTACGTTCTCTCTGCTCGTATATATCTTTTATTATTTTTTTGGCATTTCTTAATTCGTCCTCTAACATCTCGCTTTCTACTGTAAGATTGCCTTCCTTTATCCTTTGAGAATATTCGTTGGACAAACTCTTTATGTACTCCATGGCGAGCCTATAAAAGTCTGGTGGCAAATTGTATAGTCTTCTAGTTTCTCTTTCTTTAATTTTCAACTCATTTAACTTATCTATTTCCATTTTGTCCATTTATCCGTGCATCTCCTCTACAAATCAAGAAAATTGCAGCATATGAGGGTAAAACTACATCTTCCTCTTTGAATGGTCCGAAAGATTCTCCCTTTAAATTGAACTCCGGAGCCCACCTTACCCAGACTTTAATTGGTTTATCATCGAAGACTACAGCGTCTGAAAATGGATCGAATTCTGAGAGGTCTTTACGCCTTAATTTTCTGGCTAACAAACCTGTCTTCCCGTGTAAGGATTCAGGAAGCCTAATAAGCCTTTTTATATCGGTTGTTACTAGTTGATCTATTTCTGAACCAAGATTAATGGAAATGATGCCCTTTACTTTATCGAATATTTCGGTGTCGATCGTGATCTGCCAATATCCTTTTTTTATTCCCGTAACCAATTCATCTCTGTACTCAGTTATGGTCTTTAATGTTTTATTATCTAAGTCAATATTAAATTTTTCTGGATTATTTAGAAATTCAATCATACCATTCGCTATCCTTCCATACCATCCAGAACCAGATGGTTTAGGTCCTACTAAAATTTCCTCTCCTCTTTTTCTGTATGGAGTATCGATATCAATCTTAGATTCGAGTATGCTATCTAGTTCTAAGCCTTCTCCCATAACATACTCAACAATTTCCCTTCTTTCCTTTTGGCCTATGTGAAATATATTTGGATTCAGAACATGCACATGATAACCTCTCTGACCAGAGAAGTTTATACGTATATCTTCGTCGGAGAGGCCAAAATCTCCTATCAAAAATTCATCTACTAAGTTTATAGTGTCGTTTTTAACTTTTTCCAAGCATTCTTCGCATAACCATTTTTTTTCTATCATCTTTCCATTACATCTCTTGCAAACTTCTTTTATTTTTGATACATATCCACATTTACACAGGAAGTAGTCGTGTTTTTCTTTGCATTTTGTTTCTATGTGATCTGCATCAAGGTCAAATACCAATTCAGCGCCATTCCAGAATTTATCCTCCATTTTTTGGGCATTTGGGTATTTATAAAAGGCTGTAGAGTAATATAAGTCCCTCGGACATTCTTTCAACAAAAAATTCAAGAAGTTTGGGGCTTTTTTAAATGCAATGTGCCTTTTCATTATATTTTCAAAGGATATAAAGGCCCATTCCCTCTCGTTATAAGATAACGGCAATTTAGGAGGATTTTTTTTGTAATACTCACAAAATTTTCTTTTCAGAAGCATTCATACGCCTCTTGTAATACGTCAGTGGATGTTTCACACCCTTACAAAGAGTGTTTTCTATACAAAGTTGAAAGGTCTTAAGAGTACTGCAAGAAGGTGGAGAATACACGGTTCCAGAACCCCTTATTCCCGAAATATGTTCTACTTGGTATAAAGTTTTTTTCTCCTCAAAATCCAGTGATTTTGTAAATAAGCTTATGATTTCTTCTTTTTTCATTCCTACATTTAGTAGAAATGTTACAAGTGTAAATCTACCCATGTGAGAAATGTTTTCTCCTGCACTTATTCCTGAAATCAGAGACTTTATACATGGCGGAAACTCGTATTGAGAGACTCTTCCGTATATTTCTTTTTCAAATCTTTTTTTGTCTCTTGATATTCTTGTCTTAATAGGGATTGCATACTTCTCTAATTCTTCAGATATATGTTCTGGAACTGGAATTGGTAATTTAGACTGTATATGCAACCTTATCTTTTCCTGTAATATTCTACTAAATTCAAATTTCGATAATTCAATATAACCTTTCTCCATCTTATGCGTTATTAACTTATATTTTGGATCGTTTCTCAGTACATTGGTAAGTTCTAAAAAATCTTTGAAGTACATTAAAAAATCCTGATTCAGACGTGCATTGATCCCTAAAGAAGATGCAATTTCAAGTAATTTCGTCTCGCTTAATCCCTTTAAATTGCTGTGCGCTTGCTTAGCCTCAAATAGAGCGTATCTTCTTATTAGATAGTCATCATTTATATGTGATACCAAAAGATTAGAAAATATGTATGAAAATATTTTATTAAGATCTAAAGGTTCTCTCTGAATTTTTTCTTTTTCTAATGCTCTGAGTACCCTAATTTGAGCATTTCTCCTCACTCTTTCGTAGGCTCTTGAAGTTACGAGTGAATTTAGGGGAATCTCTAATCTTTCTACATAGTTCTTTGCTTCTGGAAGAAAGGGAAATCGAGAAAGATATTTTACGTCCATGTTATTCCGATTCTACCCTTGGAGCTAAAAGGTAAGTAATATTACCATTGGGTATCTCAAACCTGAGTTCAAGTGGTAAATCCGTTCCTAAGCTAATCTTAACCGTCTCTGTCATTGGAGAAGGTACCATCATATTTTGGAGGTAATCCACGTTAAACATGGATTTAGCGTGTTCTTTGACGTTTAGATCTATTAAACCCTCAGATTCTTTGTCGAGTTCGATGTCAACCTCTCCTAAATCGCCCCAAGACTTCATTGAGAGTCTATCTTGGTCTACCTCAAAAACTAGAAGATCTCCAACTATTCTTGCGTCATTTATTGCATTTTTAAGAACTTCCGATCTAATTTCAACAAAGGCATCGAATTCGAGATTTGGAGTCTTAAACTCTGATTCTGCTATATCCAGCAAGTGTAGTGTGAAACTCCTTCTTGAGGCGCCTTCAAAAGTAAGTTTGAACAGATTTTTTTTCTCTTCTGATTCAATTTTTAAGATGTCTTCTGGCTGTGCTCTTCTTAAAATTGTCTTCAATCTCTCTAAATCCAAACCAATGGTTTTTTCCTTCTCAATTTCATACTTATCAAAGGCTTGTTTAGACAAGTCTAACATTATCATGGCTACGTGAGGGGGATCCATTGCGCGCACTTTAATTCCTTCTTTTGTTATGTTGAATGCACCTTCATCTATTATTTGTGAAATAGCGTCTATAACAAGTCTAAATGTTCTTATATCATTAATATCTATTTTAAACAATTAAATACCTCCCATGGTTTTCTGGAAAATTTTTACTGCGCGTTTATATAGGTCAAAATCAAAATTTTCCATTACTTGTACTGCTTCTCCTCGAATCTCGGTTCTTTCTCCTATCAAAGGTAACCCAATTACCTTAACAAACTCTTTGACATTAACTTGAGGAATGTAATCAAATCTAACAAGGACGGATCCGCTTCCGTCGTCTATTAATATAGAATTTGTCTCTTCTTCTTTGTATAAAACTACTCCAAAGAGTATAACCCTCGAATCATCCTTTATTTCCTCTATCTTACTGAATCTAGCCGGTAATTTCCAATCCGTTCTAAAAGACTTCGACACTAGTATTCCCTCCAAGTATATTGACACTTGCTACATCTATAAAATTTTGTCTCTGGCTCGTCACCAGATCTCGTCTGCCTAATCCACCAGTAAGCCGTATCGTTTCCACATTCTTTGCATAGGATCTTTATACTCGGCAAAACAGAAATCTCTTCAATTATTGGAACCTTTTCTTGGCTTTTTAACTTATATTCCTTTTTGATGTATACATCTTTACTTGAGACTTCTTGTGAATTACATCTCCGGCAAGAAAGTATTATTTTCTCCTCTTTCTTTGTAATATCCATCAATGTCCCGCATTCTTTGCAGAAATTCATCTAACCACCTTAAAATCCTCTATTATTTTGCTATGGTCAAACGCCAGAGCAGGAAGATCTTCTATGTTGAACCATCTCGCTTCTAACGCATCTGTTCTGGGTAAAAATTCATGGCTGACAGGTTCAAGAACGTAGACGATAGATACCATGTGTCCTCTCGGATCTCTCCTTGGATCAGAGTAAACCCCAAATAATTGGTCTATTCTACATTCCAAACCAGTTTCTTCCTTTACTTCTCTTAAAACTGCATTTTCTACACTTTCTCCACATTCTACAAATCCGCCGGGAAGTGCCCATGTTCCCCTGTAAGGATCTTTTTTCCTCTTTATTAGCGCTATCTCATTACCTCTTAGAACAATCCCATCCACTGTAAGAGCGGGCGCCTTAAAATTACCACATACACAAGGACATTTTATCATAGAATTACCTCTTTACCTTAAGCAATAGAAGTTTTAGATGACCAATCTTCGGTATAGAAAATATAACCTTCCCTATAATCCAATCCGATTTTACCTTCCAAGGATCGGCTTCCTTGTTATTATCGCCCTTAGTCCTAAGGGTATTGTCAGGATAAATTTTGGTAACACGATGTACTATTGGAATTGAAAATCCCGGAGGTTTAAAAACTATGACGTCTCCCTCTTTTATACTGTTCATGTTAGCACCTTTAACTATAAGTAAATCTCCCGGATAATAGACAGGAACCATACTATCGCTCGCTACAGCAACCATTGGTGTTTCGGTATTTAGTGCAAATGAAAGACCTTGATTAAAAAAGAATCCTACGAGTATTCCTATTATTGCGTATAAAACGATTTCTTTTATCGCGCTTTTTTTCTCCTCCATTTATGCACGCCCCTTAGACTCCCCCAAAGTTACTCCTCTCGCTATAAGATGAGCCAACCTAATGGGTTCTGGCACAACTCCCCTATGAAGGGAGTGTTTCACCAAATTTATGGCGCTTTCTTGGGATAAGCCGTAAGATTGAAGGAATATCTTGCTTCTTTTGTAATTAAATATGAATATGTCGCCTGCTCTCTTTATCTTATTCCATCTCTCCTTTGCATTATCAAATTGTTCTAGAGCCTTCTTCATAGACTCCAAGTCTGGTTTCTTCCTCATCACTACAATAATAGGTAACTCTGTCTTTTCGCCAAATTCTGTGATGTCTACTATGTTGAATCCTCCTAAAGTAATTCCTTTGAGCATTATTACTCTAATTTGTCCATAGTGTCTTGAATTTACGAGAAGAGAAATAAGACTTTTTGTCGCGTCATTTCCATCCACTGCAACTCTTGTGCTCATAACGCCTTCCAAATAATGTTTTCTTGTAACTGCACCTACTACCAGTACTACTTCATCATCAAACGAGAAAGGCGCATCGTCGAACCCTACCATCCTTATCTCTTCTTTTATGTGGGAGATCTCTTTTAGCATTTTTCTCACTTAAGTTTCTTCTCTCTAAATCTATTTTAAAATTGTCTATCTTTAAATATCCATTATCTCTTCGTTTGGTCTTTGTTAGCCTCTTCAATAGCCTCCTTGATGGCTTTTTCTAATGCATTCATGTGAAACTTTCCAGCAAGATGTATAGGGCTCTCCTTTCCAGTGACTATATTCATACCTCTCTTTGATCTACAGGGATAATACTGGGTGTATAAACCAGCAAGTCTTGGCGCTTCCTTTATGTGTTTTCCCCTTAAATTCTCAGCCACAAACCATGATGCTCCGCAAGGTGAGCCTTTTAACACTTTTATTTCTTTAATAATCCCGTCTTCTAACTTTATCTTGTACCTCGGAAAGCCGAACTCCTTAGCAAATTCATCGAATTTTTTTACTCCCACAGGAACGAGACTACAGCAGGTAGGCGGAACAATAATATTAAGATCTTCTCTTGTATTTTTCAGATAAAGTGCGGATTCATCTTCCATAGGTATTAAAAATGTATTAACTCCTTGTTTCGATCCAATGTCTACAATATAAGATGTGAGGTCAGGGTGAAGAGAATAGGTAAAAACTATATCTACATCCTTGAAATACTCCTTAAAATGGTTAGGAAAGTATTCTTCAGGATATTCTATGAAAGAAGGGACTTCGTAAGGTAGAGAGAATTTTTTAACTACCAAAACGTTTTTCCCGTATTTATTCAAAGTCTCCTCTACTCTTTCACCATACTTCCCGCGCAAAATAAGCAATATTTTTACTTTATTCACTCAAAGACCTCAGTATAGTCTTTATCGACTTAACTGAGATAGAATCTTTATTTAGATCATACGGAGACTTTCCTTGGATATCAGCATTTATAATATTCTCGTCGTAGGGAATTGTTCCCAAAAGAGGCATTTCAATAGAACTTTTTATAAATTCGACCTGATCTTCATCAGTTATTTTGTTTGCTACTGCTAAAATATTTTTTATTCCGATCTCTGTAGAAAGTTCTTTTATCCGATTGGCTGTGTCTATAGATCTTTGTCCAGGTTCTACTATGACCGCCATCAAATCAACATTTTCAGCGGTTTTTCTTCCCAAATGCTCTATGCCAGCCTCCATGTCTAGTATTACCCAGTCCTCCTCCTTTAATATTAGGTGTCTGAGTAATGCGCGGAGAAATGTGCTCTCCGGACACACACAGCCTCCTCCACCACTCTCGACAGTACCCATGACAAGAAGTCTTATTTTGTTCTTTTTTACGCTAAAATTATCTATTAAATCGTTCACCTTTGGATTCAACCGGTATAAACCAGATTCCATTATAGTCCTCTCTTCTATCAACTCTTTTAGCCTTGATACTGGAGTCGGTAACTCTGTGATTCCAAGACTAGTGTGCAGATTCATATCTGGATCTGCATCAATGGCTATTACGTTATGCCCTTTTTCGTCAAGTATTCTGGCGAGTACTCCAGCAAAGGTTGTTTTTCCGGTACCACCTTTTCCTGCAACAGCAATCTTCAAAAAATCACCTAAAAATTGAATAAAAAAGAGAGAAAGGTTTACTTCAGTTCTAAGGTCGCTGCTAACTTTGGAATTCCGCTCGAGTCCCTTGGACCTACTACAACGTTCCATCCAGAGATATCCTCGAGTTCTCCCATTATACGCGCTGCCATACCCGGAATTACGATGGTTTTATGTTTTACCTTCTCATCAATTTTCGTATCGTCCATTGTCTCTTTAACCTTTGAGGCGCTTAATTGTCCTCCTGCAACTGCAGATTCAACTCCAATGCCTTCTGTATCTATCACAAGAAGCCAACAGTCTATGTTCCCTCCTTCTATGTCACTCGCCACAGTGTAATAAGTGAGTGCAAAATTTGTTGTAAACATAACTGGAGACGTATCCGTGGGTGATCCTATCTCCCTTAATCCTGATTCTACAGAGACTGGTCTTCTAGGATCGGTGTAGATGTTTTCTCTAAGCGTTATCAAGGGTATTATCATCCAAGGATCTATGCTGTGAAGTATCATTAGGTCGCTAAAGTTTATCAAACTCGTATTGGCTACAATAGCCTCTAAATTGGCTTTAGTAATATCATCTCCTTCTGTTAACCATGCAACGGCAGGAACTGTAATAAGGGGGAACCCTAAGTCTTTCTGCTCTTTTTCTATCGCTGCTCTTCTTAACATGACCAGATTGCTTACCGTTGTGCTGATGCCTTCCCCATGTGGGAAGGTACCGGGATCTAGTACGATTTCTTCTACACCCATAACCATTAAGGCTCTCGTAATAGACCTTAGTAATTCAAGGTCGTTTGGTGCGAATACCGCTAAAGGTACGTCGTACTTCAATGCTAACTTACCAACTTCCTCCCAATTTTTTCTTGTGGCTGCATAAATTAAAGGTCTTCTATCCTTGGCCACTTCTAAGCCGGCTTCTAGGATCTTAGGATCAAAAGAGCATAACATGAACGGTATCTTGACGTTGTCTACGACTGTTTTCACAGCCTTTTTGAATTTCTCTGGATTGTTGCTTACGCTTCTTATCGCTACCATCTCTAACTTCAATATCATTCCGATGTACTCTTTTGTAAAGTCTTGAGCAAACTTGGAGCGCTTTATTATTTCTTCCTCATCCATCTCATCTGTAACTTCTATTGCTATGGCTGTTTTGTTATAGTACGTCAATTCGTGTCTGTAGAGTACTTCTTCCCCGCCGATGAGAACTTGGTTCTCACCAACCCCAACTCTTACTGCTTCAACGAGAGGTGCAAGATAATCCATTAGTTTTTCCAATTTTGCCTTGTATTTCGGTTCTTCCATGTAGGGACAGTCTTCTATCATCTTCGTACGTTCTATCAATTGAGCGGCGAAAGCCATGCATGTACTAAATCCACAGTCACCACAGTTTGTCTGTGGAAGAAATTGGTATGCCTCCAAAGGACTCTTTACCTTTACCATCCTTGGTACCTCCTATAACCGTGCAGATACCCAGTCTGTGATATCTGGGACTTCTTTCTCTATCATTCCTGCTAGTTGAAGAGAGGTCTCTTTCAAAGTTTTGACCGCATAGGGATGCATCATCATGAATATGTCTCCTCCAGCCAAAGCCAGAGTTAATCCTGTGATAACTTCCCATAGCGGGCCTCTTAATTCTCTGGGACCCCATTCTTCTCCTTCAACGGGAGATTGCTTCATCCATGCCTCTCTAGCTCCCCAAGCATTGGTAGTTCCGCTTGACATCGGGAAATTGATGTCTCTGTCTCCCTTTAAACCACCTATTCTTATTCTTTGCATGTTGGTAAAGGCATAGTCTAATCCATAACCTAGAGCCGCAGTAGTAGGGTCCATTATGATTTGCTCCCTCGGGACTCCCTCTCTAAACAAGTATCTGTTCAATGTCTTTTGGTTGTTTATATCGAGTTGCGTCCACGATAAAACGACATGTCCGTAGTCTATAGCCGCCTTAGCAACTCTCTTATAATCCAGATTTAGACTCGCCGATGCCAACAAAATTCTTTCGCCTTCCGAAACTTTAGCCGCTTCTTCCAAAACCTCCGGATCTCTTTCGGGAACCCCAGATCCTCCAACCACAATTGGTACCTTAACTGCCTGTAATACATCCTCAACAACCTTAGCAGCCTCTTTAGAAGGCGTATCTTTTATTGCAGGATCTGTCGAGATAAGATGTATAGTTACCATGTCTGCACCGAATTCATTCACGCATTTCTTTGCCCAGTCAGAAGGGTCTTCCATGACGTCCTCTATGGTAGCCTTAACGGGTCCTGCAAGAGGAATGGGCATATCAAAGACGTCTACTGTTACTACTGGAACGTTAGGGTTCTTTGCCTCGAAGTTATAAAACGGCAGGGTTTTATGGCCTCCTAACTTAATTACTTGGCTTCTTGTTCCACCATCGGATTTAGTCGCGCCTAATGTAATCTCTTCTATCCCTTGTAGCCATTGTATCTTCGGAGCATCAAATTTAGCCGCTTCCAGTGTGACTTTGGGTATTACCTCAGGCACGGCTTCCGGTACGGTTGGAACAGTAGGAACGGTTGGCACAGTTACAGTTACACCTGTTAGTTCCTGAAGACTTTGGGCTAATAATTGTGCAAAGTACGCTACCTTATAAAGCGCGGCAGGCATTTGCATTTGACCGGGTTCAATTTCAATGATCATCTCGCCCTCTTCTCCTAGTTCGATGGTAACGTCTTCCAATTCCTCAATATCGAGGGCCTCTAAGATTTTTAAAAGCTCTGAAAGGTCAATCTTTTCCTCCAACTAATATACCCCCATCAAGTTTATTCAATATCTCTTCAATTGCTAATACAGAAGGTGAATCTTTAGGTAATTCAACCACAGGTCTTCCTTCCAGATCATAGAGGGAAACATTCTTGTCTTCTGGTATTACTCCAATAACCTCCAATCCAAGTTCATTTGCCTTTTTTCTTAGATTTTCTTCCATTTCTGGTAACACACGATTTAAAATTACTGCCATTTTATCAAATTTTATTTCTAATTCTCTGGCTAGGTCTTTTATTCTTTCTGCTGTTTTTAATCCCTTAACTGTTGGATCAGTAACCACCAGCAGTATATCAACATCTCTGGTAGTTCTCCTGCTCATGTGCTCTAACCCAGCCTCGGTGTCTATTATAGTAACATCGTAGTGTCTTGCAAATTTGTCTATTATGTCTCTCAGCATATGATTTACAAGGCAGTAGCATCCTGAACCTTCGGGTCTTCCCATAACCAAGAGATCAAATTTAGGTCCCTCAACTACTATCTCCATTATTTTTCCTTCGAGTAGAATATCTTTCGAAGTTCCTGGAGGGAGTGAGCGAAAGTCATCAGATATCTTTTCCCTTATATCACCTACAGTTTTATCAAATTCAACGCCCAATGCCTCTGGCAAATTAGAGTCAGCGTCTGCATCAACTGCTAGAATAAGTTTGGAGTCTTTTTTACTTAACAGACTGATCAAACTAGCCGAAACAAAAGTCTTTCCGGTACCTCCTTTACCAGAGACCGCGATAACTGTACCTTTTTTCACGATGTTTCCCCTGGAGGATTTGAGAGACCTTACTTGGTCTCTCTCTTCACGATTACCTTATCGATGTGTATTTTTGCGCCCTTTAATACTAGTCTTACAGTGCCTCCTGCAACAGGCATTCCGGTTGGAACTGTAGGCATGGTCGGCATGAACGTCGGCATTTCTGGGGTTGGTACAGTTGGAGTAACTGCTGGAGCCTCTGGAACAGGTATTTCTTCTGGAACCTCTTCAGGAATTTCCTCTACCCAAGTAGCCACTACTGGATGCCCCTTATCCTTAAGAAATGCCTTTAGTTCGTCTAAATCTTTCGTATCCTCTTCTGTGGCGACCTTATCTACCAGATCTTCTGGTATCGCGTCCTGTACTCTATCTTTAAGAGACTTTGGCAGCCAAACTATCTTATTCCAGCCACCATCTGCCATCAGAAATTTTGGAGATCTGAAATACTCTATTCCTACGCCCAAAAAGCCTGGTATCTGCTTTCCTCCTCCTGTCTGACCAGCCATGGTTGAAAAAGGCAAGCCGTTTACCGTTACTCCCTTAAAGTCTCTGTGAACCCAGCCGAATCCATCTACCTCTGGTATGTAGAAACCTATTACTTCAAAACATCCGCAAGATGTATGGGGATGTTGCATGAAGCTGTGCAACCATATTTTATCGTATTCCCCTCCCGAGAGGGTTACAGCGGCTTCATTTACTCCAGAATATTCACCTACTTCGGCATTTAATAGTTCTCCTTTCGGTATTATCTTCATAGGACCTTCTGGATCTACTTTAGCAGCGGCTCTCCCGTCAAACCATGTCATTGCTCCGCATAAAGATACTCTGTCTGGTGTAATCACGCATACATTTGTTGGAGCAAATGATTGGCAGAGGGTGCATCCATAAAAAGTATCAACGTCTTCCTCGCTTAACTCTCTAGTTCTTGCATCTCTCTCTTCGTATACCTTCATGGCATCAGGTATTCTCTTTTCTACTTCCGCCTCATCGGTAATGTATATAGCCTCTATCTTCTCTATGAAGGGTAATTCTTGTTTAAACAAGAACATAGTAGCTTGAGCAATCTGTTTTAACGATTTTAATCCTTTTTTGATGGCATCTTTATTTATCCTAATCCAAACGTCGTATCTTTGGTTTAAATGCATGTAACCCTGGATAAAGTTCTGGAACTCATGATTTCTCCTCTCAATTACAGATTCAAGGTCTTTTTCAACCATTTCCCCTGCTACCCTGTATACCATAGCATACGGATATCTTGCGCCTTCCTCCATCTCTTCCAAGTCTGGTCCGATTAGGGTAACCTTGTAGTCCTCTATCTCTTCCATTGACGCTGCTTCAACAATTTCAAAGCCTATCCCCTTAGGTCCTGCCAACTCTACGTACATGTCTTCTCCTCTAATCCTCTCTCCTTCATACATAGGACTCATATCGAACGGAAAAACGTCCGCAGTAATTTCTTCTGCCATTTTTACGCCTCCTCAGAGGTTCTCTATCACCTCTATTAATTCCTTATCCCAATCTTCATCGCTCATGTTGCCAAACGACATCGTAGCGTTAGGGTGATAATATTTATCAAGAGTTATAGTCCTCATTTTTCCAAAGTGTTTTAGACACTGCAACATGAGTGATTGTTGATAGTACAATCCACCAACGTAGGCTACAACATCATAAGGTCCTTCACCATCTAAACCTTGCCATTCATTATCCCTTAGTAGATTGGTTATATCTAAAATACCCATCGATTTCGCGTTCACTCCCCTATCCTTAAATTCTCTTACTATGTGTGCCGTTGCTATGATTGGAATATTCTTTTTCTTCGCGATATCGATAATGTAATCGATTAACTCCTTTTTGTTCAACTTATACATTATTTCAGATCCTGCCACGATCAATGGTCTTTTTGCCTTAGAGATTAGCCTCCCTAGAGTCTTTCCATCAGTAGCCCTCGCTGTAACCGGACCCACTACATTAGCTCTCTCCCAGGGTGTATCATCTATTTTTGTCATATTAATTACACCTTCCTCTTTCTTATTAGTCTTGGTAGATTTGTTGGGTCAAATCTTGGATCATAAGGTCTTACTTGACCGCTCTTAATCTTCTTATCTTTTACCTCGAATCCGTGTTCTTTCTCTAGAACTCCCAATAATTCTGCTCTTCTTGCTATAGGAAGATCAGTTTCGTGTCTAACGAACACCCACCAGTCCTCTGGGTACTCTCCAAAGTATTTATTGGATAGGTCTAAGTAATGAGTCAATTTTATAGATCTTCCTGGAGCAGTATCGTTTGGTCTCATTACTAAGCGGGCGGTTTGTACTATTGCCTCTTCCTTGCTTTCTGCCGTATAAATCAGATGTTCAGGTCCGGGCTCGAAGTTATGGATAGTACCATCTTTCGCATCAATGATTTGCCAATCTTCTTCTTTGTCCTTTCTTCCAAGATACATCCTTCTATACTTAGATCCATGGGGTCCTACTATTACCGGGACGCCTAATCTATTACACCCGGTAGCAATAGATGCCGCCTTTTGGGAGTAAGCTCCCCATGCGACTCCTACCGCGCCAACTCTATTGAGTATATAATCGGCTATTTCTTCGAAATTGGCTCTGAGGTTCCTCATCGCGAATATGTTAGCTACCTTTATTGCTGCTCCTGCTATATGTGCGTTCGATACGCAAGAGCCAGTATTACATATGTTGGCAGCATCAAAAGCTCCTGGATATCTCTCCCATATGGTTTTTCCCTCTTCGTCTTTGTAAAATGATACGTCCATAGCAGAGCATCCAGAAGTTACTACTATAAAGTTTCTCTTTACAAACTCATCAGCCATCTCGAATAGATCCTTTCTTGCTCCGGGATAGTTCGAACACCCCACGTAGGCTATTACTCCCGGTATCGTACCCAAAACAATGGGTGCACCAACATTTCTTATCTCTACGTCTGATATCGCTCCTCTTCCAGATCTCATAACGGATTTCTCTGTCTTTATTTGTGCCTCTGATGCTGATTCTATCAAGTTTAATGGATCAATATCCTGAGGACACTCGATGGCGCATTTTCCACATCCTATGCACCTTTCATGTAACTCAACCAGTAAAGCGAAATCTCCTTCCGAAGCTGCTTCGTTTGCTGTGTGAATGGGCAAATTTGGTGGGCAAACACGTCTACATTTCTCGCAAGAAGTACATGTTGATGCAATTTCTTGAACTTTCTTTAAATCAGGTATAACCTTGAATTTCTTCCTTTTTGGCTCAATTGCTTTAGCAACCTTAACTGCTACTTCTCCTACCTTGTAAGGATCTGATATGAATGCCCCAGGCAATTTGCCTTCGATAAGGTCTTTTACGATCTCATCCGCTGGGTCATTAGTCCTATTTGGCAATCCATAAAGGATCTTATCCATGGTGGTAATCACAGGGGCCTTTATCTTCTGAGCCTCTTGCAAAATATCTGCCCTTACGCATTGTTCATCTACCACTATGACGTCTGGAACACCAGACCTTATGAACTTTAGTTGTTGAGAAATCGGTCCTACTACCTTCGCTTTAGTGTAGTAGCGAGTCATGTCATGAGAAGTACAGCATATAGCACAAACCTCAAATTGATCTTCAAGTCCTTGATCTACTATATAGTCAACGATTCCTACGCCTGGCAAGACGTTATGTCCTATTCCAAGGATTACAGGCTTTTCCTTGTCTACTGCCCCCATCCCTATCTCGACCAAAGGTGCTTCAGGATCTGCCTTTGGGAAGCCTAAACAAGATATCTGTGCAATATCTGCTACTTCCATAGCAAGCAGATCGAGCATACCTGTGTGAAGTGCTTTAGACTCAAAATCTAAGTAAGATCCTTCCTGTCCCGTGTGTACTGCCGCGAGACAATGAGTTATCTGTTCTTCCACATAATCTAAAACTTCTTCAAAATCACCTATTACAGAGGGCTTCGTGCCCACGATTAATCTTGTTAGCGGGGCTTCAACATCTATCACTTCCTTACCAATATCTATTGGATGGTCGTGTCCAAACCTATCGATCAACTCATGGAGCATGTGTCTTGTGTGGGCAGTATGAGCAGCGCACCCAATTAAACAGGCAGCTAGAACTATTCTTCCAGTTTGATTGGAGATGTCTATTCCGCAGGCACCTCTTCTTTCTCCACTAAGATCGCATTTTCCCATGGTACATAAACAGCACATATCGCAGTAGGGTGCATAAAAAGGATGATATCTTTTAAGCAAAGTGAAATCCCAGTCCCTTAGATCTATAACACCTGGCTTTGGCGTTGGTCCTACTGGCTCTTCCCAGATTTCGGCTTCTTCAATGATTTTTCCTATACTAATTGAAACTCCTTCCAGACCTTCGATAGCGATCCTCTCCGGGTTTTTAGCCATAATCTTACCTCCTGATTAATCTCTTGGTTGGTTATATTATCACCAGATAAAGTAGGATATATAAAGTTATCTTGCATGGTAAATGAGATACTAGGCTATGGGTTTCCGATTACTCAGTTATATTTCTCTGAAAAATCAAATCAAACTGAATTATTATTTTAGGATGTTATTCGTCAGTAAAAAGGAAAGCATGCCGTAAACGACTGATTAAATTCTAAAAATGGAGAAAAGTTTATGATGCTATTAAAACAAAAACACTGACAAGTGGCTTATGGAAGGGTAAGGGATATGCGGGTCGCGTCTTTATTTTCAGGTGGAAAAGACTCAAGTCTTGCGTTATTTCGTGCAATTAATCAAGGATTCGATGTCAGATATCTTGTAACAATCTTTCCTAGATCAAGAGAGAGTTACATGTACCACTATCCCTGTATACGTGTTACAGAACTTCAGGCAAAATCTATTGGCCTACCCTTGATATCCAAAGAGAGCATTTCTGAAAAGGAAAAGGAATTAGAAGATTTAAAGGAAATTCTATCAAAATTAGATATAGACGGAGTAGTTTCAGGAACATTAGCATCTGAATATCAAAAGAGAAGAATTGAGAGAATATGTGAGGGACTGAAAATAAATTCAATCACACCTTTATGGCACAGTGATCCTAAATCTGTGTTAAGAGAAGTAAGTGAAAGATTTCGTGTTATCATATCTGGTGTGAGTGCTCTGGGTTTTACAAAAGATTGGATTGGAAGAGATTTGGGTAAAGAAAGCGTGGAAAAATTAATAGAGCTCAACAAAAAGTATAAAATACATCTAACAGGAGAAGGTGGAGAATTCGAGACCTTAGTTTTAGATGCTCCATTTTTCAAACAAAAGATAGAAATCTTGGAAAAAGCCGTCATTTGGGAGGGGGATAGCGGATATTTAGACATAAAGAAGGCAATATTAGTTGAAAAGTAGCGTGGCTCGCTGCACCCGCAACGAACTTTTAAAAAAAGTTCGATCAAAAACAGCCTGGCTATGGAACGTGGCTCGTTACACGCAACGTGGCTCGTTGCATCCGCAATTTTATCTAATATTATTTCATAAATGGTACCAAACGAGCCTTTTCCACTTTAAATTTTGCTTTCT
>CAYFZR010000029.1:0-20928 GCA_964347835.1 uncultured archaeon | reverse complement strand
AACAGGCATCTACCAATATAACAACTTCTTGGCAATCTAATACGTGGTATTATTTGCGGTTGACAGTTTATGGAAATACGATAGAAGGAAAATTTTGGATGGTGGGCGATGATGAATCTACCGCTGATGTAGTAACCCTTTCGCTAACTGATAGTCAGGTTGTCCTTTCCGGCAAAATAGGTCTTTTCACCAAAAAAACCAAAGCTGATTTTGATAACGTTCAGGTAGATGAGGAACCAGCTCCTCCAATTCCATTATTTCCTCTGGGAACCATAATTCCTCTAGTTACGGCACTATGGATTTACGCTTATTATAAATTTATGAGAAAAGGGAATTCAATTGGATAGAAGAACGAAATCCATAATTCTTGTCGCCTCTGTACTAATAATAACGTGGGCACCTATTTTTATTCAGAAACCCCTCCCAGAAGATGTTATTCCAGTAGAAATTATGTTAGACTCAGACATACTCTATCCAGAGATTGAGGGATACTACGTTCAAAAAGAGAATGTGCCAGGAACCGTTCCAGGATATAGAGTTATATCTGCCAGAGAATATCTCGATAAGGACTCTGCTACATGGATATTATTCTTAAAAAGCAAAAACAAGACCGTTGTTCTTCACGGTCAGGAAGCTTGCTATAGAGTAACTGGATGGGATATCATAGATAGCGAGAGTGTAGAGGTTAGAGGCAAGGAAGTTAGAGAATTTCTGGTTGAGAGAGACGGTAAAAGGAGATGGGTATGCTACTGGTATTTTTTGGTTTATAGAAAACAACCTAAATTCTTTTTCTATCTTCCAGCCTTCGATCATGGTTTTCTGGTAAGAATAAGTACTACCGAAACGCCAAACGAGGAAGAGGCCAAGCAAAGGTTAAATTTATTCGCGGATAAAGAGATGGAGGTAATGGAAAGATTATCTGAGATGTATACCAAGTGAAAAAGAGCTAAATCGAAAGCGCATTAAAAAAATTCTTCTAAGGATCTGAAGCGTCCGGTTCGTCTGTAATAAGATGGCTAAGAAACTTCATCAATATATTCAAACAGCTCATTAGTTAAAATCTACCATCTAAATAGGGTCCCTTTACAACATTTTTCACCCACTTTTACTATCGAAATGTACTTTTTCTCGCTGCCCCTATGAATTACGCCCTCGAGTATATTCGTACGGGGACATGTTATGGGCACATCTTTTTTTTTCAACAGATTACAAATGGGACTATAAAAGCAATCGTAAATCTCAACCTCAATCTTTTCATCATTTCCGTATATTTTGAAATCTTCTGGTCTATTATAGCCGGCCTCTGTACAATCTTCTACGTATTTTTTCGCTACTTCTATGGGCGAACCTTTCTGTATTTCTATTTCGGACTCTTCATTCTGAAATTTTAACCAGATATCTCCACTCTTAGAGAGTAAAGTCCTTTTAGTCTCAGGAAAGTTTGATAATGTAAATTGCATTCCGTAAGCCCAGGCAAGACAAGCATTCTTAAATATTTCAATTGAATTTGGTTTTTCAGTCATAATAATACCTCCTTTTAATTTTTAAATGAAGTATTCAAACGCCAAACATAGTTCCCCTTAAATGTTCATCGTTCAAGAGTTCTTCTCCCCTACCTTCCAATGTAATTCTTCCAGCCTCCATCAAATAGGCTCTGTCTGAGAGATTTAAGATGAGGGAGACGTGTTGTCCAACCAACAAGATTGTGACTCCAGCATCGTTGATATCCATAATGGTTCCGTAAAGTTTCAGTATTAGTTTGGGTGCAAGTCCTAAGAAAGGATCATCTAGGAGCAATATCTTCGCTCTTGACATCAATCCTTTTCCTATGGCAAGCATTCTTTGCATACCTCCGCTTAGAGACCCTGCAATTTTGTTCTCTTTTCTTTTGAGCATTGGAAAGAGTTCATAAACGTAGTCGATGGTCTCATACTTTTTTTCTCTGGAACTAGGTGCATATGCTCCTAATTCAAGGTTTTCTCTAACCGTCATGTCTAAGAATATTCCTCTTCCCTCAGGAACATAGGATATACCCATATCAACTCTACTATAACTGGGCAAATTATCAATTTTTTCTCCAAGGAACTTAATCTCACCCTTTGCAGGATGAATAAGTCCCTGAATTGTTTTGAGCACGGTTGTTTTACCCGCTCCATTGGGACCAACGATAGAAACGATTTCTTCTTCTTTTACAATTAGTGAAATATCCCAAAGCACCTGTATAGTATCGTAAAAGACATCAATTTTATTTACTTCAAGTAATTTGTTTGTCACCATCAGAGTTATCTCTTCTAAAAGGATATAAAAATATGCTGAGGTTGAATATAATTGTAATGTCTCTCCCCCTAATAATAGATGCGCATGTTCACTGTGGTGATAAGACAATTTGCTACCCCATAGAAGTGGTTACAGAAATCTTAGATAGAGCAGGCATTGATGGTGCAGTTATATTTCCGTTTCCTGAAGACCAGTACCGTATCTTAGATACTCCTGAGTCGAGAATAGAATCTAATAATTATGTCCTCGAGAAATCGAGGATAAGAAAGCACATATACTCATTTTATTTTGTTTGGAGCGATTATATTATTCCTCCAAATCTTGAGGAGTATTGTGGTATAAAGTGGCATAGACATTTTAACGAACCCAAATATGATTACGCGAGCAAATCGTGTAAAGAGATGTTGGAAAAAATAAAAGAAATAGGCCTTCCTGTTAATCTAGAGGAAGAATATCACAATACGGTATCCTTTATAGAAGAAAATACTGATCTAAACATAATCATACCACACATAGGCATGTTGAATGGAGGCCATCTTCCAGTATTAGAGACCTTCAAGAGAAATAAAAACGTTTATTTTGACACTTCCTTGGCCAGTAAAAAAATAATAAATTATGCCTTAAAACTCGTTGGACCTGATAGAATTTTATTCGGGTCGGATTTTCCATACGGATCTCAAGAATATGAACTAAGCAAGATATTAGATCTTGATTTAAAAAGAGAAGATTTGGAAAAAATACTTTCAGGGAACATATTGAGACTTATCGAAAGATAATTATTCGGCAACGTACAATCTCAAAAAATCTGTTATCGAGACTAGTCCTACTACATTCCCTTCTTCTTCTACTAACAGATATTTAACATTGTTTCTTGCCATAATAAGGAGCGCTTCTCGAATAGTATTCTCATGATCTATCTTGATAGTGGGAGCAGATATCAAAGAATCGGCAGTTTTTTTGGGCAAGAAACCGTCTAATATAAGAATTCTCATAGCATCGAAAATATCATCATCAGTCACAAATCCTCTATAATATAAACCTTCTCTTACTAATACACTGTGTACGTTTTTTTCTATCATAGTTCTTATTATCTCATTTATACTCGTGTCCGATGACACGACTACTAAGTCTTTCGACATAATATCTTTTACCTTTTTATCTAGCATACCGAATCCGGCCGTGATTTCTTCAATTATTAAGTTTGTTTGACCGAAATAACAGATAAAGATTTCTTAAACAAAATTTATGAAAAATCAACATTTTTGAATTTTACACGTTTAAGGCATCTATAATATCGATTAATTCTCTAAATCTTTTAATTTGAAAATCAGGAGTTTCTTCTTCGGAATGAGGCTTTTCTTCCTTGTATTTTCCATGTAAAAATCTAACTGTGAGCATACCGACTCTTTTGGCTCCAAATATATCTTTTATTATCCTATCGCCTACCATGAGGCTATTTTTTGGCTTACATTTGGATTTTTCTAATGCTACTTCATAAATTTTTGAATCAGGCTTTTCTGCTCCGGTTTCTTCGGAGGTTACTACCACGTCAAAAAAGTTTTGAAGACCAAGACGAATAATCTTGTCCCATTGTTTGATGGAATCTCCATCAGACACTATACCAAGTTTGAGATCTCTTTTCTTCAATTCTATAAGTGAGGGAATAACCTCAGGAAAAGGTCTTAAGTAAGCAAATTTGATTCTATGGTAGGCATAAACCCCTGCTGCAATAATCATTGGATTCCATTCCATTTTAAACTCATCCAAAAGAGCATCAAAGTGTTTGCCGTAGTTGCTTCCGTATTTTTTTACGATTTCCATAAGCAATTCATATCCATTTTCAGGAGTGACGGAAAGTCCGACTTCTATCATGGCATCTATTGCTGCTCTTCTGGCTTTTTCTGTCAGGCCAGTGCTGTCGAATAAGGTGTCGTCAACATCAAAAAAAACGCATTTTATCATTCTAGTCACCGAACATATCAAGGCTGAATTGTACTTTATCCGTCTTTAAGTCTCCTTCATTATATCCTAATGCTTCCATTATTCTCAGTACGGCTGGAAGCAATTGATTGTCTATGTAGTAATCAGGATCATAATCGAATTTTTCGATCTCATCTACCAACAACGCTCGATTACCTATCTTTCCCTCTCCCCTTGTTACAACATAGCCTATTATGGAGCCTCGGGAGATTTCTCTTCCCATTTTTTTTGCCCTCTTGGCAATGCTTACGTGAGGAGCATCCGTTTTGTATTCAGAAACATCTTTGGTGAGCTGGGTGTATATTATTAGATCCTCCGTGTTTACATTTTTTCCCTTAATTTTTTTTATTTCATTTCTTATGATCTCAGCAGCCTTTTCTGGAGATCCTTCTCTTAAAATTGCCATTAAAACATTTTTTTGAGTCTCTTTTGCAATCTGTGCCCAGTCCCTCCTTACAAGCTCTAGGCCCCGAACTACCATTTTCCCATCTTCATCTACCATGGCATATCTCTTTTTTGTTACGAAGATCCCTCTCTTGTATCTGCCTTCGTATTCTAGTTCAATAATCCCTGGAAGGGTTGAGTTAATCTGCTTCACGAAATCCTTTATTTTTTCAGAGCTGATACCATTCGCCTCGCAGAACAAAGAATCAGTGTCTCCATAAACTACCTTTAATCCGAAATTCTCAGCCATCTTTATTGTCTCTTGAATGTAGTACCTTCCCCACGCGGTGACGCTTTCCGCTGCCTCCCTACAGTACCACCTCGCCCTAGGATAACCCATGTATCCGTAAAAAGAATTTGCTAATATTTTTAGTGCCTGTTGTTGTATGTCCAAAATCCTCCTTTTCATTGGATCTTCTTCTTTTTTAATTGATTTTTTTATATCCATTCTCCTTTTCACGAGGTCTTCGAGTATCCTTGGTATGAAACCCTTCTCCTTTTGACAAAATCGATGCCCAGATTTCGGGCCTACATTATCATTCACACAGCAACCACAGTTAAGAGTTGATGGATCTATGTTGTGGGTAACAATTATGCTTGGATACAACGATCTAAAATCGAATAATACGATGTCAATGTGGAGACCTTTCTCTGGTTGCCTTACGTACCCTCCAACTATGCTTTCAGCCTCTCTCTCGATTAAATCTCTACCTTTAGGTCTGTTTGGTACTATCTCATTGTATTCGTATGCTTTTTTTATGAGTAACCATTCTACCAATTGACCAGAGGTCATTCTTGAAATATCAAAGGGTGTTTGACCAACTATCTTACACAACTCAAGTTGCAGAGGAAGTATATTCTTGCCGATTTCAAGCGTAATTATAGCGTCTTCCAAGGAATATTGAACCAATCTTTCAAGTTCCTCTCCGCCCTCATCCCAACACTTGAATATTTCTTTTACGGAAATTTTTGTTTTCTCTCTACCAAGTAATTCTTCAGCAACGTCTTCTAAGGTGTATTTGCTAAGTCTAAAGGATCTCCTAATGACGGGATATAGATCTATGTGTGGTATACCCCTTATTTTTGCCTTAGAACCATAACCGCCTCTCTCAAACTTTAAATCACTTCCATCTACTCCTAGATCGAGATTTACCTTGTATTTTTCAGCCCTGTCTCTTAAATAACCAAAATCAAATAGATCTGTGTTGTATCCTATCACGACATCAGGATTTTTTTCGTTTACAATTTCTACGAAACGTTTGATTATCTCTTTCTCGCTTGACAGAATTTCAATACACTTATTTTTTATTTTTTCTTTATAGGTTAGAACAGAAGAGTATCCAAAATTATCCGCTAAACTAATCATTATTATAGGATCTTTTTCAGGACGGGGAGACAGCAGAGGATTGTAAACTTCAATATCAAAGCTTAAAAGATGCAAATTCGATAAATAATCCTCCTTTTTTTTCTCTCCTTTTATCTTATTTATTCTTTCTTCCTTCTCCAAAATAATATCTGCTCTATAATCTTTTTTTACTCCCTTACCTTTAATTTCAGTCTTTTCTAAGGGTTTGATATCCGAATCGATGAGATATCTTCTATAAAAAGGTATATCGTGCTCTCTTACTTCTTTGACTCCTTCTATATCTGGGACAATCTCTCTTAACTTAGGCACGTCCTGCGGATGACTTACAAATATCTCTATGATGTGCACGTCTTTGCCGTATTCTTTCATCATCTTAGGACTACACCTGAGAATTTCTGCTCTTTCTACTTTAATATTCAAAATCTTTTTTATTAGATCATCAGTATCTACATTATCTTCTGGAATGGCGTAGAAATAAGGCTCGAAGTACTTATCTAAAACTACTATCCTCTTTGCTTCCGTAGTTTTCCCATAAATACGAATCACTGGCTTTCCATTCTCTGTGAAATAATCAACATCCAAAGGATAAAAATTTTCAGTAATTGACTCCGTCATACAGATCACTATATAAAATGATATCTACTAAGTCTTATTTGTTTGTATATTCTTGATATTCCGAAATGTTTATATAATAGAAGAGCGGATTACCGAAAGACTTATATATCATAATTACCTTGAGGTATAAGGAAACATAAACTTTATAAAGAAGTACAAACACATTAATAATAACCGTGGGAGGTGTAGAAAACGGAAATTTGTCCCGAATGTGGGGGTTCTAAGGTAGTAAAGGACGAGAAGAGAGGAGAACTGATCTGTAAATCATGTGGACTTGTTCTTGAGCACGATATAATCGATACCGGTCCTGAATGGAGGGCCCATGACCATCAGCAATGGGTGGTTAAGAGTAGAGTTGGCGCACCCATGACCTATGTGATGCATGATAAAGGCCTCTCCACTACCATAGACCTTAGCACAAAAGATGGAAGAGGTAATGAACTCGCGCCAGGCCAAAGAGCCAAACTATATAGATTGAGAAAGTGGCAGCAAAGGGTTAGATTATCTGACGCAACAGAAAGAAATCTTGCCTTTGCCCTGTCAGAACTAGAATCTGTTTCATCACAATTGAATCTTCCAAGGCATGTAAAGGAAACTGCGGCACTCACCTATAGAAAAGCCGTAAAAAGCGATTTAATTAGAGGAAGATCCATAGAGAGCGTCGTTGCTGCTGCTCTTTGTGCTGCATGTAGACAGCATAAAGTACCAAGGAGTATGAGTGAAATCGCTTCAGCCGCTAGAATCGACAAGAAGAGGCTGGGTAAGATCTACAGGTTATTAGGCAGAAAATTAGGATTGAAACTTATGCCAACAAGTCCTGTTGAATATGTAGCCAGATTCTCCAGTGAGCTAGGCCTGTCTGGAGAGGTACAATCAAAAGCAATCGACATAATAAAACTTGCAATAGAAAAAGAGATGATTGCAGGGAGAGACCCAACAGGAATTGCAGCCGCTGCCATATACATTGCTAGCGTGTTGCAGGGAGAAAGAAGAGCCCAAAAAGAAGTTGCTGGAGTAGCCGGTACATCTGAGGTAACCGTAAGGAATAGATACAAGGAACTTGTGGAAAAATTAGATCTTGAAGTAGCGGTTTAAGTTTTTTCTTCTTTTTTTTCCTCTTTTAACTCTTCAATTGGTTCGTTGCTAGAAGCCCAATATATAGTACCATTCTTCCATTTCCAGTGCATTTTTTCATCGCTGACGGAATGATTATGGTAACAAACCTCACATAAGTACTTATTACAGAGGAAGCAGAAGAGGACGACACCTTTATGACCACACTCATCACAAATACCGCTTTCCTCTAATGACAACGTCTCTACGGTGTATTCTATTCTTGATTCATTTTCTTTGTTCATGAAATTTCCTTCCCAGTTTTAGAGTGCTAGGTCAACTATCTTCACTATTACGTATTCTCCTCCAGGTAACTTTCTCCTAACTGTTAGGGGCACAACACCTTTTTTGAACTCAAGCTTTGCTATTTCAAGTGGATCTACAATGTCCTGTTGTGTTTCAATCAATATAGGTGCTCCCATTGAAATTTGCAGTGCTCTAGCTCCAATTATTCTAGCGCGTTCAAAACGAGTCAATTTATTCGCGGGGAACGTGTAACCTCCCCCTACATCTCCATTTCAGGCATAGGACCTGGATATCCTGTATCTTCAATCTCTAAAGGGGCTATGGCTATGACATCATCAACCCTCAGTACCATTATGGAAGTATCTGTTGCGGTTTTAATGGCCTGCGATTTAACTCTTTTTGGCTCTAATATATTTTCATCAAACATGTCTTTTATCTCACCAGTGAGTACGTCAATCCCATATTTAATTTTTCCTGTTTCTTGTATAGATTTCAATCTTAAAAGTATATCGGTGAAATCAAGTCCAGCGTTTTCAGCCAAGGTCTTGGGTATGATTTCGAGTGCTTCGGCAAATGAGTTTATGGCTAACTGCTCTCTACCACCAATACTCTTGGCATAATTTCTGAGTTGATTGGAGATCGCAACCTCAACAGAACCCCCGCCTGGAACAACACCTCCATCTTCAATGGAAACCCTTGCTCCATGTAATCCATTGCTAACATCTCTCTCTATTTCGTCTACAACGTGTCCTGTACTACCTCTTACCAGTATTGTAAGGGCTTTTGGATTTTTGCATCCTTCTATGAATACCATTTCTTTTTCTCCAATTTTTTCCTCTCTGACTAAATTTGCATGCCCTAAATCCTTTTTAGATAAATCTTCCAAATTAGTCACAAGTTCCGCTCCCGAAGCCAAGATAAGTCTCTTTACGTCTGAACTTGTAACCCTCTCAACCGCAAAAATACCTGCTCTAGCAAGAAGATCTTGAAAGCGCTCGTCTATGTCTTTTGCGCAGAGCACACAATTAGCGCCAGAGTCTTTGACTTTATTCAGCATTCTCATTAAAATATTTTCTTCTTCATCTGAAAATTTTTTAAGATGGGTAGGGTCCGTAATACTAAACTTGGTTTTCATTTCGGTCTCTCTGAGCTTTATTCTTGACCTTATAAGAGCAATTTTGGCATCTTCAATCTTTTTAGGCATCATGTGATGAACTTTCTCTTTATCTAGTACGATACCATCTATAAGTTCGGTATCAGAGATGCTACCACCCTCGAACTTTTGAATCTTGACGTTGTCTAAGTCTATCTTGTACTTTCCATCTTCATCCTCTGAAATTGCGTTTACAGCATCTATAATTATAGTTGAGAGATGTTCTTTTATTGTATCTGTTAATCTACCACTCATAGACGTCATTACAATTTTTCTGAGGGTATCAACATCTTCAATTGATACAGGGGTAGATAGGTTTTCTAGTATTTCTAATGCCTTCTCCGAAGCAATCCTAAATCCATTCACGATGGTAGTAGGGTGTATATCTAGGTCTAATAAGTCCTCTGTCTTTTTAAGTAACTCTCCAGTGAGTATGACAGCGCTTGTTGTACCATCTCCTACTTCATTGTCCATGGTTTCTGCAACTTCGACCAGCATCTTACCAACGGGATGGTCAACATCGATTTCTTTTAAAATCGTGGCTCCATCGTTTGTTATGGTAATGTCTCCAACATCAGAAATAAGCATCTTGTCCATACCCTTTGGTCCCAATGTAGTTCTTATTGCTTCTGCAATAATTCTTGCCGCTAAAATATTCATCCTTTGAGCGTCCCTACCAATATATCTTTCAGAACCTTCTGGCAATATTATGATGGGTTGTCCTTCAGTGTTTTGCATGATGTTATTCCCCCTAATCTCTGAAGAGAGCGATTAGCAATGACATATAAAAATCTTTTGGGTATAATTGAAACTCTGATTCAAGGTGTCTTATTTAGGATAATTAAGAATTTGAAAAAAACGCTTATATAGTTGTCTACAATAAAATCTGCTAAGATGATGCTATGAAGTTCCCATTTAAATGCTTAGCGATACTTATACTTTTTTCCATATCAAAAGCACAATTTGTCGATTATTATACCTACGTAATCGACCTAGAAGATCCTGAAATAGCGATAGTTCGTGAAGGGTGGAGATTTGTAAATTTAGGAAACGAAACGCTTAGCAACGAGACGCATCCTTTTGTGATGAGACTTCTTAGAGGCGATATAGCGAATATAACTGCTTATTCTATCAATCTAACAGCCAAATATCTTATAAATACTAATCTAGTCGAAACAGAGGTAGAAAATATTGTTTATATTAAATTGGATCCAATAGAATCAAAGAAATCAAGAACCATAGAATTAGTCTACAAAAGATCTGATTTCATTGATAGGACAGATAGAGGATATTTAATACGAGATATAACCAGCTCACCTTGGTTTACTTTAGAGGCCGCCTTAAAAATAATTATTCCAAAGGATATGCAGGTAGGCAATATAAATCCAGAACCCAATCTTGCAGAGATAACTAATAAAAGGCTTTCTTTACGTTATGAATATGATAAACCCGATAAACTCGAATTCTATCTAGAGTATGGAAAATTTCTGGAACTTTCGAATCAAAGAATAAAAAAGGCAAGAGAAAGATTGGATGAGGCAAGACTTAGCTTAAACGAGGCAAGATCTACAATTTCAACCATTCCTAGAGATTTAACCAATTCGAGTATCTATTACAAACAATTAGGTGAATTAAACGAGAGTTATTATAACTCTGAAGATTTCTTAAGAAGATCAGAGGAGTTAAAAAACACGAGAAGATATGCCATGTCAATCAATTATTCAACACAAGCAGAAAACATAGCATATCAAATTAATAAAAACACCACCAAACTAAAAACAGACGCATTGCTGTTTTTACAGGATATCACCAAAAAAGAACTCAAAGAATTTAAAGAAAAGCAAGAAAAAATCGAGGAAAAAATATCTGAAGTAGAGGAAAAAAGAATTCAAGCAGAAAAAGAAAGAGAAAAAGAAAGGAAGAGGTTTTTATTAATGATTGTTGGAATTTCATTGATTTTCTTAATTATACTTATCTTTGCTGTGTTACCTATAAGGAGGGGGAAGAGATGAAAAACAACGTCTTCTTCACGGACTCACGCGCACCGGTAGAAACGCCGGAGAGGTGGTACCAACCACATTTGAGCATGGTAAACAAGTTGGATAGACTAATAAATAAAAGCGAAATCCTTGACTTCATCGAAAAAGGAGATATTGTCGCTTTGAAGACACATTTTGGCATCCGTGGAACAACAAAACCTCTTAGATCAGTATATATCCGAAAGATTGCCCAAATTGTAAAAGAAAAAGGCGGAGATCCTTTTGTAACAGAAACAACAGGATTAGGCTTGACGGATGACAGAAGTTTTGCCCTAGGAAGGATAAAGATCGCAGAAGAAAACGGATATACCTCTCAAACTCTAAGCGCACCCATAATAATAGCGGATGGATTGAAAGGATTTGATTACATAGAGATTAAAGTAGACGGTACGCACTTAAAGAAGATATATGTTGCGGAAGTCTTTGAGGAAGTAGACAAGGTATTGTCTCTAGCGCACTTCAAAGGACATTTCAGAGGAGCCTTTGGAGGTGCATTGAAGAACATAGGTGTCGGGTGTATTGCAAAACCATCTAAGTTCGATATTCATCTCTATGACTTCCCTGTGATAGATAATAACCTATGCACAAAATGCAATAATTGCATAGAGATATGTCCTGGGAATGCTATTGAAGACTACAGGATAGTTGATTCTTTGTGCTTGAAGTGTAACGGATGTTTCGAGGTCTGTAGGGATAGTGCAATAATATTAAAATGGATAACCGGAAAAGATCTTTCAGAAAGGATAGTAGACTGTGCAAAAGCAGTTTTTAAACTTGTAGGAAGAGAAAACTTCGGCTTCCTTAACTTTTTGATTGATATAACACCTCACTGCGATTGCTGTCCCTATTCAGATAATCCAATTGTGCCTGACGTTGGTATATTAGCCTCAAAAAACATACTTGCCATAGAAAAGGCTTCCATAGATTTTGTAAATGAAAGTCCTTATTTGCCAAATTCTATGGCTCATGGGATATCTGGAGAGAAGTTTGGATCAATATTCAACTGGACTCACTCAGATTATCAACTGCAAGCCGCAAAGAAACATGATCTTGGCACTGACATATACGAAATAATAGAAATTGAATAACAGTTTTTAAAAATTTCACTAGGTTTTTTTGCTTTTTCCAAATCGAAACATTTATAAATTTAGGTTACCCTAAAAATATAATAGAGTTATTATGATAGCGAGTTTCGTAATTACCTTAAGAGAAGGGATAGAGGCGGCATTGATAATAGGAATAATAGCTGCTTACTTAGCAAAGATAGGAAGGAGAGATTTAAACAAGTATCTTTATATAGGTACCGGTTCTGCATTAATAACAAGTATTATTGTTGCCTTTATTTTTAGAGAATTATATGGTGGTTTTGAAGGAAGAGCAGAAGAACTCTTTGAAGGCGTAGTAATGCTCTTTGCAACACTTGTACTAACTTATATGGTATTTTGGATGTCAAAGCACGCTTATTTAATAAAAGGAGAATTACAGGAGAAGATAGATGTTGCTATTTCATCTAAACAATTATTTGGAATAGCGAGCATAGCATTTGTATCTGTTTTCAGGGAGGGTGTTGAAACAGTACTTTTTTTAGGGGCCTCGGCAATAGTTTCTCCGACTGATACGTTGATAGGTTTTCTTGGAGGCCTTTTTTTTGTTGTTGCATTGGCTGTTTTATTATTAAAAAGCTCATACAGACTTGATTACAAGAAATTTTTCGTTTATACAAGTATAATATTGATATTCTTCGCCGCTGGACTCACTGCTCATGGAATTCACGAACTCCAAGAGGCTAATGTATTGCCGGTTTTTGTAGAGCATTTGTGGGATATTAATCCTCCCGTAAATCCAGACGGAAGTTATCCTTTGTTGCACGAGAATGGTGCGATAGGATCGATAATGAAATCTTTATTTGGATACAATGGAAATCCCTCTTTGTTAGAGGTTCTCTCTTACTTAGGTTACTGGCTTACTGTTGGGTTATACGTCTTTAAAACCAATTATAGAGCAAAAAAACTTTACATGGGAGAAAAGACTGATTCTTGAATTTAATGCTCTCATCCATAAGGAATTTCAAAAAATCGAAAACTAAATTTTAATAGCCCGGGGCGGGTTCGAACCGCCGTCGCCGGCTCCAAAGGCCGGCAGGATTGACCACTACCCTACCGGGCTACTTCTAAAATAGGTGAATCGGATACCTTTTATATATCTTTTCTCACCTTCACTTAAGGGTGTGGTTTATGAAAAGGACGATATTTGTTATTCTCTTTTTAGCATCTGTATCTTTCGCACAGCAGGTAACAGTTGAAACTGTAAGCATATCTCTCTCAGAGTCAGATAAGGGATTCGAGGATGTAGAGATTTGTACTCACGATAAATCCTCCAAAAAAGTCGTATATAGATTTAGGATACCTTATTATGGTGGTTATCCTGTTATTGAACCCTTGAAACATGTTAGCGTCAATCTCCATTTAGATTGGGAAAACGAGGAAATAGGAAATCAATTAATTACAGTTCATCTGAATGGACAGACAATAGGAACAACAGCCGCCAGAGTAGGGAGTGGCTGGAAGAGCTTCTCAGGATATGGAAGAATACTTAAAACGGGAGATAATGAACTCTCTATTACAATTGGCTGGAGGGAATACAATCCAGAAAATGATTGCGTCACGATATATAGCGATAGTAAATTGCCTGCCTACGAGGTAAAGATGTTGGAATATCATGTCGAACCCGAAGATGTTGATGTACAAGACCCATTTAGAATAGCCAGGTTTGACTTCAGAAGGGGGCTTGAGCCTACATACGTTATCGTGGTAGGAAAAAACGCTCCAGAATTAGATCTCGAGACTGCAAGAAAAATTTCGAAAGACAAAGAATTTGCATTAGAATATCTTCCTCAGATAATGAACGATACAGCAGTTACGGAAGATACATACTCGAGATATCACATGATCGTGGTGGGAGGACCGGTCATAAATAAAATCAGCGCCTCTATTTTAAATAAAATGCCGATAATCGTCAGTAATGCCAACCCCGGCTGGGGGAAAGGTACCCTCCAGTATATTAAAGATCCCTTTGGAAAAGGTAAGAATATCATACTGGTGGCTGGAAGCGACAGGGATGGCACTATGAAGGCTGGAAATGTATTGATAGATATATTGTAGCGTGAAATCATGAAGAAAGAAAAAGATATAGTTATCGCGACTCTGGGAAGTCATTCAGCCCTTCAAATATTAAAGGGTGCAAAAGAAGAGGGTTTCAAGACCTTGGCTATAGTTGAAAAGGGGAGAGAAATACCTTATAAACGTTTTAAGGTATGTGATGAGACTATTGTTTTAGAAGATTTCAAAAATATAACAGATAAAGAAATTCAAACAAAATTGCTTGACCTAAATACAATAATCATACCACACGGCTCTTTTGTTGCTTACCTTGGTATAGAATGCGTAGAAGATGAACTTCAGGTACCCATATTTGGAAATAGGAAAATATTGCGCTGGGAGGCAGACAGAAAACTGGAGAGGGAATGGTTGGAAAAATCAAATTTGAAAATCCCTAGAGAGTACAAAGACCCGAGTGAAGTAGAGGAATTGGCAATCGTAAAGTTTCCGGGTGCCAGAGGTGGTATGGGATATTTCTTGGCAAAAGATTCAGATTCTTTTCATGATAAGGTCAAAGAAATGGTTAAAATGGGATTAATAACCGAGGAAGATTTTAGCAACGTGACAATTCAAGAATACATCCCCGGTGTCAATTTTTACATATCTTACTTCTTTTCTCCCTTACAGGATGAGATCGAATTATTTGGTATAGATGTTAGATATGAGACTAATGTCGATGGATTATCTAGAATTCCGGCTAAAAATCAGTTGGAATTGGATATAGATCCAACTTATATTGTCGTAGGAAATTCCCCCATAGTTGTTAGAGAGGCATTACTCCAACAGGTATTTGAAATGGGTGACAGGGTTGTTGAATCGTCTAAAAAACTCTGTCCTCCAGGAATGATAGGTCCTTTTTGCATTGAAACCGTATGTACCGAACAAATGGAATTCGTAACGTTTGAAATTTCTGCCAGGATAGTGGCTGGTACCAATCTCTACATAGGCGGATCGCCTTATTCCTACCTTCTCTTTGGAGAGAACGTAAGTATGGGTAGGAGGATAGCAATGGAGATCAAAAAGGCTATAGAAATAGATAGACTAGAAGATTTGATCGGTTAGGGGTGATGGTTTGAGGGATAAACTCCCTGTAAAAAAAGCCTTGATAAGTGTCTACGACAAAACAGGCATAGTTGAATTTTCGAGAGGATTAAACGAATTAGGCATAGAGATTTTATCTACAGGGGGTACAGCAAAACTTTTGAAAGATTCGGGAATACCTGTAATAGACGTTTCGAACTACACAGGTTTTCCTGAGATATTAGATGGAAGGGTAAAGACACTTCACCCCAAAATACACGCTGGCATATTATGGAGAAGAAATAGGGAAGAGGATGAAGAGACAGTTATTAAGCACAATATATCATCCATAGACATGGTAGTAGTAAATCTTTATCCCTTTGAAGAGACAATTAAGAGAAAAGACTCAAGCCGTGAGGATATTTTAGAAAATATTGATATAGGAGGACCTACCTTAATCAGAGCCGCCGCCAAGAATTTTGAGAACGTAGTTGTTTTGGTAAATCATTCTAGATACGATGAAATATTAAAAGAACTGAAGGAAAAAAGAGCGATCAGAAGAGATACGAGATATAAATTGTTAGTAGAGGCATTTCAAAGAACTGATGAATATGATGCCCAGATATACAACTACTTCAAACCTGGAGAGTATCCAGCTAAATTAATATTGACATACGAAAAAACTGAAGATTTAAGGTATGGTGAAAACCCGCATCAAACCGCTTCTTTATTTATCGATAAAAACTCTGAGGTGAATTTTTCTAAGATAAAGAAAATTCATGGAAAAAAACTTTCTTACAATAATATTCTTGACATAGATGCCTCATTAAGGTTAATATATGAATTTAGAGAATATATCGCCTGTGTTATTGTAAAACATCTAAATCCTTGCGGCGGCGCAAAGGGAAATGAACTTAGTGAAGCTTACAAAAAAGCCCTAGCAACAGATCCTGTATCCACCTTCGGAGGAATTGTTGCATTAAGCAGAAGACTAGATAAAGAAACTGCGTTAGAAATAAATAAACACTTCATAGAGGTAGTTTTGGCTCCAGGCTTTAGCGAAGACGCCTTGAACGTTCTAAAACAAAAGAAGAACATAAGACTCATGGATATTTCTGAAATTTGGAGAAGCAATCTTTATGAAGGAAAAGAGATCAGAGGAATAATCGGTGGTGTATTACATCAGAATTACGACGAAATTAAATTAAAAAGAGAAGATCTAAGGGTAGTGAGCAATAAAAAACCCACTGAAGAAGAAATAAATGCTTTGATGTTTGCTTGGAAGTTCGTGAGAAACGTAAAATCAAACGCGATAGTACTTGCATTTCCAGACCAGTTGATAGGAATCGGTGCAGGTCAAACTAGTAGAGTCGATTCGGTAAGGATAGCCGTAGAAAAAGCAAAAATGGCTGGTTTTTCTACAGAAGGGAGTGTATTGGCATCAGATGCCTTCTTCCCCTTCAGGGATGGAATAGATGTTGCTGCAGAAGCAGGCATAAGCGCGATAATTCAACCTGGTGGATCTATAAGAGATAAAGAAGTCATAAACGCTGCAAATGAGCATAATATGTCGATGGCTTTTACAGGCATAAGACATCTTTCACATTGAAAATTTAAATATATGGGTTTTGGAAAAGAAAACTATGTCATTGAGAATAACAATTTTTAAGAAGGCAGAAACAAAGTTGATTGGTGTTGGTGGAGCGGGCGGAAGCGCCCCTGGATGGGCTACTCAGGTAGTTCAGACAGAAGAGAGCAAAAAATTAGAGAAGACTGTTAGGAAGATTGTTAGAGGTACTGACATTGAGATTGACGTTTTTGGTGAAATAAATCCTAAATCAACCTTACAAACCAGTAAACCCTTTAGACTTTATTTAGGATTTAAATTAATGTTACTTAGATGGAGACATGACATCAAAGAATTACCAGCATTGTTAATACAATCAAACAGCAAAGAAAAAGTCATGTATGCGCCTTTAGATGAGGTAGAGTTTTTAAACGTCTTAACAGAAATGATGAAGTGAGAAGGGGGTAATATCGTAATTTATACTGAAATTATCCTATCTTACCTTATCACCCCCTTTCTAAACCCCCATATAAAATTTAGAGTAGAAAACGATTCATTCGGTACCGTTAATAAAATAGTTTTTTATAAAATTGCGGATGGAACGAGCCACGTTCCATAGCGAGCCACGCTGCTTTTGATCGAACTTTTTTTAAAAGTTCGTTGCATATTTATTCTTTAATCTCCTCTAAGATATCACCAAATACCTGGCAGAAATATCTACATGCCTCTTCAATCCCTTTTTGACCTTTTTCTGTCAAAGAGTATATCTTTCTTCTTCCATGCACCTTATACACTATTAATTCTCTCTCCTGAAGTTGTTTCAATGCAGGATATAAAGTTCCTGGATTTGGTTTTTCTCCTCTTCTTCGTGCTAACTCATCTGCTATCTCTTGTCCGTACATTGGCCTTTTTTTAAGAGACCACAATATTATGAATGAAAGTAACCCCCTCATATCGCAGCAGTTTGGAGGACACATAATACGTTTCATAATTTATTATTGGGTGACCGATATATTTAAATATTAAGGTTCTAATAATATTGGGTGTCCATTATAACCTGAAATGTAGACAACAAGGAATGATTAAAATGGAAAAAAAGGAAGAAGTCATAAAAAGATATGACGAGATTGCAAAGAAGGATTTATCTTGTTGTGCACCAGAATGCTGTTCTCCCGAAACAGTAATTTCATTTTTCCCTCAGAGATACTCCCAAGAGGTTTTAGATGAATTTCCAAATGAAATATCGGAACTTTCTTTGGGATGTGGAAATCCTATCGCTTTTTCGGAGATAAAAGAAGGTCTTACCGTATTAGATATCGGTTCTGGAGCAGGATTAGACGTTTTTATGATGGCAAAAAAAGTTGGGAAGAGCGGAAAGGTGATTGGTCTGGACCTCTCCAAAGAAATGATTAAAAAGGCGAAAGACAATGCCAAAAGGCTCAACATTGATAACGTGGAGTTTAGACTTGGTGATATAGAAGATATGCCCATTGAAAGTGACTACATTGATCTAATAATAAGTAATTGTGTAATAAATCTTGCACCAGACAAAGAGAAGGTATTTAGAGAGGCTTGCCGTGTTTTGAAGAGGGGAGGTAAAATGGTTATATCAGATATTGTGACAAACAAACCATTACCTGAGGATATAAGAGGAGACATAGATCTTTGGGCATCTTGTATAGCCGGAGCTTTAGCAGAAGAAGAGTATATAGCAACAATCAAGAAGGCCGGATTCTTAGAAATTCTGATTTTAGAAAAAATTAAATTCTTTTCGATGGAGAAATTGGGTTTAGATGGATATTCAATCACTGTTAAAGCTGAAAAATAGGAAGAGAGATTATGATTAAATCTTACGCTACAAAATTGGATGAAGCAAAAAACATAGGAGACATATTTGAAATCGTAAAAGAAATAGTTAGAAAGACGATGGACACTGGAAGAGCAGGGCTAACATTAGGATTAGCGGAGATGGGCGGTGGAAAAAACTTTTGGATAGGTGCTTTTTATCCAGTTGGGTCGAATATAATTGTAATGAATAGAACACCTTTAAGAAGGATATTCGAAACCGATCCCAGTTTATTCAATGCGTACGTCTTTACTATTTTGTTACACGAATACATACATTCTTTAGGCTATATAGATGAGAACAAAACGAGAAACATGGTATACTGGATTTCTCAGGAGATATTTGGCGAAGACCATATTGTAACAGAGATGGCAAAAGATATTGGAAAGTTCTTTCCTAACTTAGTTTATCCTACGATGGGTTACTCCCCAAGAAACTTGGAGATTGAGATGGTAGACGACTTTGATAGATCAAGCATAAATTATATCATCTAGATTAACCTATTTCTCAAGTTCTCAAGTCTTTTGCAACATCCACCATGTTCTTCATTTTATAATGACATATTTTTAGGACAATCTCATCCGTAAGTTCTCCCTTGATATAATGTTTCAAACCGCCAAATCCACAATCAGGATCTAAAACAAGCCTTTCAATCCCAAATTTCTTGGCAGATTTTTTGATGAAATTAGATATTTCTTCCTTAGTTTCCACAACAGACTTCCAATTGTACCCCTTTGAGATCTCTATCAATTTTTCTGGATCGATATTACTTATAACGCAACCTAAACCAATAATTTTATCGTATTTATCTAGATCTGATTTTGAGTACGCATCTAAATTCTCAGGTATGGAAGCAAACTCATGGTCTATTAAAAGAGCATCCGTTTCTAATAAAATCTCTGTTGTATTGCTATCTAACTTTCCACATACGTGGATGGCAGGTATAGCATTTTTTATTTCTTTAATCACATTATTTAAACAATCTATTATCAATTCATTTTCTATTCCTACATAAGTCGCATATGGTAGGCTGGGCTCATCCACAGTTATTATACCTGCTCTATTTTTATCGTAGTCTCTTGCTATCTTAGCAACTACATCTGAAAAATCCTTAATCAGTTCTGGGTAGTTTAAGACAGGTTTATCACCAACGTTGGAGACAGAGGCTAAGGTAAGAGGGCCTGTGAGAGGTATTTTCACACCATCAAAATACTTTCTATATCTGTTTGCCCATAATAAAACATCTTGAGCAATACTAGTTTTAGGTGGCTTTAAATCTTCAACAACGTATGCTTTGTTATTTATTATTTCTATTCCACATTTTTTCCGAGCTAAAGGACCCAAGAACATTAGATTCATGTCTTGAAGTTGTCCGTAGCAAGGGTAGTCAATTCCTGCTTTTACTTGAATCTCCAAAGCCTTTGCCATACTCGGTATGTATGGATGAGTTACAACAGGCTCTTCATCGGAAAATTTTTTTCCTTTCTTAAAATAAGGAGCATACTCAAAGTTTACATCATGAAATGGCTTAATAGGAAAACTTCCTACTACTGTTGTCTTTAACTCACTGTGTAACATCTTTATATTTTTTTACTTAATTATTTAAAAATTAAACTCCTTTGATTTAAAATATTAATTTTGATTTTTAGAAGGGGGTATAGTGTAATCTATACTGAATTTATCTTATTCTACCTCACGCAACAAAATCAAAGATTTTGGGCGTGCCAATAATCTTCGATTAAAAGGGGGTAATAATACACTTTATAATGAAATTAGAAGGGGGTTATATCGTAAACTATACTGAAATTATCCTATCTTACCTTATCACCCCCTCTCTACACCCCCATATAATATTTAGAGCAGAAAGCAAAATTTAAAGTGGAAAAGGCTCGTTTGGTACCATTTATGAAATAATCTTAGGTAAGATTTTTAGTTATTATCTTTCTTTTGATCGAACTTTTTTTAAAAGTTCGTTGCGGGTGCAACGAGCCACGTTGCATAATCTTTAAAAAGCATCTGTATGTAACATGTTCTCGTTTAATCCATGAGTAATTTGGATGGAAAGATCACCTGCTACTGATTTAATCAATCCTTTTTTTATCAA
>CAYFZR010000028.1:0-12141 GCA_964347835.1 uncultured archaeon | reverse complement strand
TAATAAAATTTCCAATAAATCCTGAAAGAAGAGATAAAAAAGAAATAATAGAATGTGCGATAATCCATGGAAAGCGTACTCTTGACTATAAAGAAGGTTATCTCATATGTTATTCATCCAGTTTGGAGGTTCAAAAGAAGGACTGGAGTTCATGCGTATACATCACTGAATCATGCTACGGCAAAACAGATCTCAAAAAATACGGAGTCCTAGAGAGGGATAATGTTTATCTAACAGATGATCTAGGAAACGTTTCTGGAAGTGCAGGCGTCGTAACAATTTTTAAGCGCAGTGGCGATATCACAAATGCAATTTTAAATAAAATCAATGAATTAGAAGAAAAAAAATGAGAATTGAAAATCTATATTCCCTGCTGATCTGTACCCCTGCCACCGATTTACGCAAGATTTAGGTTACATACATTTGCGGACAAAACTATCCTTTTTTTTATTTAAAAGACCGAATTAAGTTTTTTTCATTAAAATGAATTTAATTTTAATTCATTTTCGAAAGAGATTTTAGTATGGATCTGTTCATTTAGGTATAGACCTGCTCAATTAGATTTTCCTCATTTAGGAGGAATAAGTCGCAAGCGACTCAGAAGCGGGGTGTGGGAATGGATAGGATAATCGAGATTGAAGAGGATCTTAAGAAAACTTTGGCAGACTCCTTATACGTCCGTAAAAAGTCGGATAAGGTTGTTAGAGCAATTATAGGAATTCTGTGTGGCGAGGATGGAATTTGTACTCAATCGTGCGAAGATTGCGCTATTGATTTTTCGGATATAAGATTTGACCTCACCGATAAAAGTTGGAGATTCTTAAGAAGTGAAGAAAAGGCTAAAGTTTTGAGAATTCTTTTCAAATCATGCGAATTATGTCAAGTTGATTGTAGACCTTTAAACAATTTATCTTCTGAATCTGAAAACGATTTCAATCGTTGTGACGACTGTGGTGTTACCCTACTTAGATACAAGATGGAAAAAGAAATATTAAGAGAGATTTCAGAGCCTGAGGAGTACTAAATAATTAAAGTGTATACAGGAACCTATATCTTCTTTTCTTACTTATAGAAATACAGATAATCTAAGATAAGAAATACGAAACAACAGAAGTCTAAGATATTCTAATATCAGATTAAAAAGCAAAAGATAAAGGCGGTATCAATGGTCGATAGTAATTTACTGATTCAATATGCTTACCACCACTTATTCAGGCTCACATTTGCTATCTTTATTTTACTAATCGCTATTTTATACTGGTATTTGTTTTTTAAAATTCAAGAATCATCTTTTGAGAAACTGGGCATTTCTCACAATCTTACAATATTGATCATACTGGGAGCCCTGATGCTTAGCGTTATAAATATCCCGATACTTGTAATTAAGGGATCTAAGGGACCTACTATTATAGCCATTAATGCTGGAGGTGGTTTGATTCCTATAATCGTCTCTGCTTATTTTTTGTTAAGGAAAAAAGTGCCATTAACTAATGTATTCATCGGAGTCCTATTCGTAACCATTCTTGCAAACAAAATGGCTCATGTTGTACCGGGCGTTGGCATAACTTTACCAATATTTATTCCCCCTTTTGCAGCTGCCTTCATCTCTGTAATACTCACTTTTAGAAAGAGGCGCTATGCGCCAACTCTAGCCTATGTATCAGGAACTTTGGGGACTCTTATCGGTGCAGACCTTCTAAATCTACCTCGTATAGCTGAGGCAGGCGCAAAAGTAGCATCAATAGGAGGAGCAGGGACGTTCGACGGTATTTATTTAACAGGTATAATAGCCGCACTGTTGGCGTGAATTCTCTGCTTCAAATTCTTAATAGAGAATTAAAATTTAATATCTCATAAAAAAGTTCAATAAATAAGAGAAAAATTTAAGAAATTAATCCACCTTTACGATCTTGCCTTTTTTAACTTCTGTTTTTGGCATTCTTACCTCTAAAACTCCGTTCTTGTAGGTTGCCTTTGCCTCCTCCGGATTCACTGGTGATGGTAGTGCGTAAGATCTATAATACCTACCATAACTCCTTTCTCTGCGTATGAATCCTTCTTTTTCCTCTTCTTCTTCTCTTTTTGTCTCTGCAGATATCTCTATACTGTCTTCCCTGACGTTGATACTGATGTCGTCTTTTGCGACTCCGGGAATCTCTGCGCTTACCACTATCTCTTTATCGGTTTCTAAGATGTCGGTGAATGGTTGTATCAAACCTAATTCCTCTCTAGGTTCCAAAGCCCTCTCTCTGGCTGGAAGTCTTGGTCTCATTCCCCAAAAATCCCTAAAAAGCCTGTTCATCCGTCTTTCAAATTCTCTAAATTCTTCCCAAGGATCCCAACTCAAGATCTCAACCCCCTGATTTTTTATTTCATATTTTGATATAAATCTTTCGTAGATATAGAAGAGGGCAATATTTAATTTTATACTGAATTTATCTTATCTTACCTATCATCCCCTTTCTAAACCTTTTATAAGAAAAGTAGCTGCGATAAACTCAGATATTCTTCATCAGCGCCCCGATATATTTCCTAATCTGTTCCCGCTCGTAGGGCATTCCAAAATAATCTGAAAATTTCTTTTTCGTCCTCAAAATTTTTGTTCTACCTTTTGGCTCGGCTTCAATAAAATCAAATTCCAGTAGAATCTCTATGTGTCTATAAGCCTTGTTTCCGATTGCCTTTACGACTTCAGATTGCGCGATCGGTTGATTGTATGCAATAAAACCTAAAGTTTTGATTAAGCCACGGCTCATCTCTATTTTTGCAAATTTATGTGAAAATGATGCGTAATCAGGACGTAGTTGCATAACGTAGTTCTTTTCAGGCAATTCAATAATTTCTATGGCAGAATCTCTTTCATTATATTCAATTATAAGTTTTCTAAGCAGCGGTTCTATGTCATTTTCCTTTAATATATCTTGAATCTCTTTTAAAGAGATAGGTCTCCCTGAAGCAAATAATATTGCCTCTACCTTATGTTTCATTCCCCTAACCTCTTAATAAAGACGTCTCCAAACAAAGTCTCCTGCCAGATTTCTATTTTGTCTTTTTGAGTTAGATAGAGGAGTATGATTAATATGGATATGATCTCTTCTCTGTCATTATTTGATAACAGATCACCAAGTTTTATAGGCCCATTCTCCGTCATGTAAGTTATACGTTCATAAACATCCGCGATTTGCTCTCTAACTAGCCTTTCCTCGAATTCGATCGTTACTTCAGGCTTTTTTTTCTTCTTTGGGTAGTGTTTTTTTATCTCTACTTCATTCAATGCTAACTCTAATGCATCTACCAGTTCAAACAAAGTAACCTTTCTTTTGGGTTCTCTGGTAATTGGAAGAATGGATGGCATCTCTATATCTTTTAAAGGTCCATTTTTAGGTCTAACATCGTATTCCGTCTCATCGAAATCATAGAATACTAGTTCTCCATAGTCTTCTTCTCCGTTGTAACTCTGTTCTTGTATCAGTATATCTGACTTAATGCGCAGTAAAATGGAGGTAGAGAGTAGAACTCTTCCCGGAATAGTCAAGTCTAACTCTTTCATCTCGTTTATTCGGTCTACATATTTCTCCGTGATTTCTATTATATCTATATCCCACGGATTTAGTTCTTCTTTTATTACTAAATCCAACAATATGTCTATGGGTTGTACTTCTCCCTCCATATTTTACCTTCCGTCAAAATCTATGGCAACTACTTTTGATACGCCTTTTTGTTGTGTAACTCCTAACAGTTGATTAGCGAGTTTTATCATGGGCTTTCTAAGAGAAACAATAACGAACTGACCGTCCTTTGCGTATTCTTGAATCAGAGAGGCTATTTTTTCAACATTTTCATCATCTAAGAACATATCTATTTCATCCAAGGCATAGAATGGCGCTGGCCGATATTTCAAGACAGAAAATAAAAAGGTGAGGGCTGTTAAAGTTTTTTCTCCTCCAGAAAGTGCCTCTATCCTTTTCAATTGCTTATCCCTCGGTCTTGCATGTAAAAGTAGTCCAGACTCTAGGGGGTTAGATGGATCTTCTAAAGAGAGCCTAGCCTCTCCATCAGGCAATAAAAAGGAGAATATATCCCCAAAATTCTTACTAATCTCATTATACGCGTCCATAAAGACCTCTAACTTTTTCTTTTCTATTTCGTTCATAAAATTCAATATTGCATCCTTTTCTTCGTCTAATTTTTGTTTTTGTTCTATTAACTTTCTATTCCTCTCGCTAGTTGTTTCAAAGTCTTCTATTGATTTCAAGTTTATATCACCCATATTAGCTAGCTCTTTATCAATTTCAGCGATTTTTTCTTCTAATTCCTTGATATTTGATCTCTCAAGAACTGTGTCTTGGTATTTAATCTTCTCTAACTGATGAGCCAAATCCTCAATTTTAGTCTCTACTTTTGCTTTGTTAGAATTTAATTGAGAGATATCTTGATTAATTACTTCGATTTCTTCATTCAGCTTATCTTTTCTCTCTTTATATTCACTTAATTTAGATTTTATTAAATCTCTTTCTTCTTTAAGATCTTTTAAACCTTCTAATATCTTATTTTCAATCTCTTCCATTTCGTTTAGCTTTTCTTGATGAATTCTTAGTTCTCTATTAGCCTCTACAACACCTTCTTTTAAAATTCGTATTTCTTCTTGGACGGTTTTTTTCCTACTTTCTAATTCACTGAATCTTTGTTTTAATACATCATTCAGTTTTGATTTTTCCGATTCTAACTTGGTAAGTACATTCATTTTTTGGTTCTTTAATTCAATCAAATCTTGTTCTAGAATCTTTACTTCATTGAATAGATTTTCATCTACATAAAGAGGTTCAGATTCTATTTCTCTCTTTCTTTCCTCAAGTTTCTCGATATCAGCATTTAAATCTGAAAGTATAACTTCTTTGCTTTCTATTTCTCTTTCAATCTTTCCAGTAAGGTCTTTTAGTTGTAAAATTCTGTCTTCCGTCTTTTTAATCTTATATTCTAGGCTTTCTATTCTGACTCTTGTTTCGTCCTCCTCTGCCTCACTTTTTAGACTTTCCTTTTGCAGATCATTTCTTTTTCTTTCGAGTATTGATATATTTTCTAATAAAACCTCTTTATCTTTTTCTAATTTATCCTTATAAACTTTTAATTCTTCTATTTTTTCTATAAGCCTCTTTAAGTTAATTTTTTCTGTTGATACTTTTCTCCTCTCGAAAAAGCCACCAGTCATGGCACCTCCTTTCTCGATCAAATCTCCATCTAGAGTTACCATTCTCACTTTCCCGATTCCGATCTTCTTTGCAATGCTTAGATTTTCGACCACCAATGTGTCACCGAAAACATACCGTATGGCATCCTCAAATCTTTTATCAAACTTTACTAAATCCACAATAAAACCAAGAGAGCCTTCCTCAGAGGCATCAATCATTTTATGAGCGTATGGTCTCTTTTTTATTTTATTCAAGGGTAAGAATGTAGCCCTGCCTATTTTATTCTCTTTGAGATGTTTTATTGCCTTCTCACCTACATTATCGTCTTCAACGACGATAAAGTTTAACCTTCCTCTTCCTGCCACATCTATTGCTATTTCATATTTTGGATCTACCTCGATTAATTCCACGATCGAGCCATATATTCCTTCCAATATCTTTTCGTCTCTGAGTCTGATAATTTCTCTTACTGCCTTAGAATAGCCCTTTAGTTGTTCTTCCTCTTTAATTTTGGATTTTAGTCTACTAAAATCGACATATAAATCAGAGAGCTCCTTTTCAACTCTTAAAATCTCTTTTTTTATCTCTTTATCTTTATTTATGAGAGACTCGATCTCATAAGCAATTCTTTTAAATTCCTCATTTTCTTTTTCAGTTCTGGATTTTATCTGGAAAATTTTATCTTCTAATTCTTTGAAAGTTTTTTCTTCCCTTTGGCGTTGTTCTTCATAAGAGCCAAGATCGTTATTATTCCGTTCAAGCGCGCTCTTGAGTCTATCCAAATCCTTTTCAATGATATATTTCCTATCTATTTTATGTTCTAACTCTTTATTTATCGCAAAAATCTCTCTTTTAATCTCTAAGCCACGCGCCTCTTTTTCAGATATTTTTTCATTAATACTTTTGATTTGAAGTTCCTTTTCATTTATTTTTTCCTTTAAATCCGTCTCTTCTTTCAGATAATTTTCTATTAAAGTTTCTGTATTTTTGATAGAATTAAGAGAATCTTCTGTTCTACTATTTAAGTGGAATATCTCGTTTTCTTTGCTCATTATTTCTTTATTTTTCTGATCTACGAGAAGAGTGATATAGGAAATTTTTCCTTTTGTATCCTCTATATTTTTAAATAAATCCATTCTCTCTCTTTCAGCCATTTCCGATATTTTTGATCTTATTTCTTCGAGAGCTTTGGATTTTTCCTCTTCATATAATTTTATTTTTCTAATTTCGTCTGAAATAGAGTTTTTTCTTTCATTAAGACCTGTAATTTTATTTTTTATTCTATCTAAACTTTCATTTTCATTGTAGAGTCTCGAATAGAATAGACCTGCGGTTGTTTTATCTAACTCTTTGGAAAGTTTTTTGTACCTCAAAGCCTCCTCTCTTTCCACCTCAAGTTTTTCTAGGAGACTTTGGACTTCTTTAAGCACTATTTCTACTTGTTTCAGATTTTCTTCCACTTTTACCAGTTCTTTAATTGCTTTTTCTTTTTTCTCGTCGTATTCTGCTATACCCGCTACTTCATCTATGATCTTTCTCCTTTCAACGGGAGACATTTCGATTACTCTATTCACATCTCCTTGGAGTATTATGTTGTGGCCGTCAGGATGTAATAATGCCAAACTAAGAACGTCTACGACTTCAGTTCTAGTTGCTCTCTTTTGATTAAGATAATAAACTGTCCTTCCCTCAGGGTCAATTCGTCGAGAAACCATGATCTCTTCACTATCAATAGGAATTGATTTCTCGGAATTGTCGAGATGAAGAGATACATAAGCAGAAGAGTCCCCGTTACCGTGATATATTAGTTCAGACAGCCTATAAGCTCTCATTGACCTTGCACTACTTTTACCTAAGACAAAGCAAAGAGCATCAATTATATTGCTCTTCCCACTTCCATTTGGTCCGGTAATTGCGGTGAAACCTTTGGATAGCGGAATGGTAGTCTTCCTAGGAAAAGATTTAAAGTTGTCTATCGTAATCTTCTTAATGAATACCATTAATACCCTCCGAGTCTGACGAGCGTCTTGCGCAAACAGAGATCTTAGAGGTTTAAATTAAATAAGGACAATGTATATATTTAAATTTTTCTGAAAAAGGTGTGTGAATATTTTGTTAAGGAAAAAAAGTGAGATAAAAACTCTAACCATAAGGTTAGTTATCCTATCTATTTTTTTCTTTGTAACATTATTGCCTTCCTCCAACTGCTTGCCTAATTCCAATGAAATCCTCGTGTATGAATTAATAAAAACGCAAGATGAGGGAGGATATTGGAAAGAAGAAGGATTTTACAGTATAGAATCAACGTCCAAGAATATTATTGCATTAATAGAATTTTATGATGCGACAAAAAACGAAGAGGTATTGAATAGTATTGAAAGAGGAAAAGATTTTTTAATATCAAAACAGAACTCGTGGGGAAGTTGGGGTAAAAAAACGCTTCAATTTAAAGATACAGCACATGCGACACTTTCTTTATTAAAATACTCAGAAATATTTGGAGAAGAAGAGGTTTATTCCTCTATAATCGGAGGGAGTGATTGGATCAACGGTCACTGCGGTTCAGATTTTATTGAAAGAGTATCTGACTATTCAGTAATTCTATTAAAATCGTATGAAATAAGCGGAGAAGAAACTTATCTAAAACGTTCAGATGAATTAATCGATATTATAACGAATTCTCAGGAATCAGACGGAGGTTTTCCTATTTTAATACCCAAATACGAAAGAGAATCCTCCTATTTGTCAACCGTTCATGCATTAAACGCGTTTTTAGTTCATTATTCATTTAAAAAAGATAGAAATATACTCAAAAAGGCAGAAATGACCTATAATTATCTAAAAAGAACGAATGAAACATCATGGATGGAGATAAACTCCTTCTACACACTCTACAAAATAACAGGTAATAGTGAATACAAAGAACACGCTGAAAGAAAATCAGATCTGCTCATAGAAAAGGGCGATCCAAATGATATTCTCAGACTTATTGCCTTTGAGAAAACCAAAATATTAAACGATACGAATAAAATAAAAGAGACAGTACCCCTCGTTATAGTTGGAAAAATAGCCCCAGGACACGATTACGAGAGTGCATCTATACTTTCTGAAAGAATAAAAACAAAAGGCATCTTCTTCGACGATTTAGATCCAGAAAAATATTTTTCGAGCGACATAGTATTAATCGGCGGTCCCGATGTAAATATTTACTCCAGAGCCCTCATGGAAGAGTACAGTATTCCAAGGAATAGTTTAGAGTCTTATCTGTCTATCGGAATAAGGAAAGAAGGACGTCATGTATTTATTTTAGCAGGTATGGATAGAGAGGGTACCAGGAAAGCTGTTTATCATGCAATAAAAGGGGGTTGAATTGTCAGTAGTATACGCCAAAAGCGAGTATATTCCCTGGTATGACGTTAAAAAGGGACCATTCTTAGTTGTTTTGTCAGTAGAACTGGGCAACACGACAACAAAATGTATTGTACTAGCGACAAATCTTGAAACCGGAAAAGCCTACATAGTAAACAAGGGAATAAGGCTTACTTACGATATTCCTTCTAAGGGAGAAATATTTGGAAAGACTGTATGGAAGCAGGATCTAACGAGAGAAGGTGTATCTAAGTTCATTTCAGAGACTATAAAAGAGACCTTAGAAGAGTCTAAATTAGGTGTTAAAGACGTTCATTTTGTAGTGAGATCTACCGGAGTCGTAGCAGGCTTTGAAAAACCTGAGGAAGTGGACAGTGTTATAAAAGCACTCGCGAACGGATGCCTTCTTGCAGGTATAAAACCAAGGCAGATGACGGCGTATCTAACTAAAGAAAATATGCCGTATATGCTCCAAAAACACACTTTGATAGATAGAGTATATTTCGATGGCGCTATAGCAAGCGTGTTGCCCCCCAGCGGGATGCTGGCTGGAAATGAGATGGAAGGAGAGCTCGTTACGGCAGGAATTAAAACCGCTGCAAAGGATACACCCATAGATTACAGAAATCCTTGCATTTCTATAGATCTTGGAACTACATTGGCAGGGAGAATATGCAATGACGGGTTGCCTTATGCAAGTACAACTGGAAATTTCTGCGGATTAGCAGGCGCAATTTTAGATTCTCTGGTAAAATTTAAGACCAGATCGGCATTAGAATTTAAAGGTAAAGCAAGTAGAATTGACTACAGGAGGGCAAATAAATACTTAGAAGATGTTTTCGAATTTATAAATATTGAAGAGATAAAAAATGGCTCAAAATATGGCACGATCCCTGTATCTCCAGAAATGGCAAAAAAATCAAACGTTACTCTAATAGGATGCGATTGTGGTAGAAATGGAGACGCCTTAATGGAATTAAACAATATTGGAGTCGGGGTTTATAAAAAAAATAAGTCTCACTTAAAGGCTCTAATCGATCTGTCCTCAAAAGAAATGGTATCCCGAATAATTGAACTCGCATTATCCAAGAATATAATCGACAGTGATTATGCAATAGGAATAACAGGAAGGGCGGGTACAACGGAAAAAAAGCCAGAGTTTATCGGCAAAAGACTAAGAGAAATAGGATTTAAAAAAATTATGTTCGTAGAGGATGGTTTAGCTAGAGGTGCTGCCATGCTGGCAAGATGCCTTCATTCATTAGGCATAATTCACAAGCCAACCGGAGGCATTCAGGGAGGAAAATGTATAATTAAGTTGAGAGAGGCGATACAATGATAACCACAGTAGTAGGGAGTTACCCCATACTCCCAAAAAGAAGCGTGAAAGATCTCCTGCTCGGTAAGTTTGATCCATATCAAAATGCAATTGCGCAAGCAGTTTTGGATCAAATAAAGGCTGGTATAGACTGGATCTCGGACGGACAGGTAAGGGAAGATATGATAAGGATCTTTGCTGATAAGATAGATGGTATAAACGAAAATCTTGAAGTAACCGAGGAGATTTTTCCACCGCCATCTCCGATAACAGTTAGGGACTTAATTTTCACCGAAAAAATTCTAGTTAGAAGGAATTCAAAAGCAAAGGTGAAAGGAATAATAACCGGGCCAAGTACAATGGCTCGATCTCTCAAGATAGAGAAATCTCCATACAAAGATAGAGTAGAAAACTTAATCATGGATCTTGCTGTTGTACTGAGATACGAGGCGAAAAAATTGGAACAGAATAAAGCAGTAGCGGTACAAATAGATGAACCTGTATTCTCCACAGGAACGGCAGACTTAACTGTGGGAATAGAAGCGGTAGAATTTATAGCAAAGCAATTGAACATACCTGTTTCATTACATGTTTGCGGTGATGTTAGAGATATATTCATAGACCTTTTAGACGTTCGGCACGTTGATTATCTGGATCATGAATTCGCGGGAAATCCAAAAAATCTTGATTTACTTGAACTGGATGAAATAAGACAATCCGGTAAAAAAATAGGATTTGGATGCATAGATACGAAAACCTCATCGGTAGAGGATGTAGATTTCATATACGATTTGATTAAATTGGCGGTCTCAAGGCTGGGTAAGGAAAATATAATTTTGGATCCAGATTGTGGGATGAGACTTTTGCACAGAGACGTAGCATTTAAAAAATTAAAAAACTTGGTAACGGCAAAAAACCTTATTAGTAACTCCTTAAAAAATGGTTGATATGCCTTATTATATTAATGCAAAAACCCCCAGCGAAGCTTGGGTTAGGGCTCTGGATGTTATATATCGCAATGGAAGAGATATTATAGCCGGGCATGAACAGAAGACTAGGGAAGTCTTAGGCTTACTCATACATGTTCAAAAGCCTTTTGAGAACAGACTGCACCCCCTGTACCCATTAAAAGAAGAAGCCGTAAGAGAAAACTACGTCCCACAACTTTTGACTCCAGAGAATCCGACAGGATTCGTTTATACCTATGGAGAGAGGCTAAGGGACTATAATGTGGAAGAAAATAGAATAGATCAAATAAACGAAGTTATCAAGATTTTATCCGATTTAAAAGAGAGCAGGAGGGCCATTGCAATTACATGGTATCCTTGGGTTGATTTATACGCTGAAGATATTCCTTGTTTAATCGTGGCAGATTTTAAGGTTAGAAACGATAAATTACATTTGGCATGTTATCTAAGATCTAACGACTTAGGAGAGGCATGGATGGCAAATCAATATGCCTTCTCAGAATTGGGAAAATATGTAGGAGAAAAAGTAGGGGTAGAAATGTCTTCATTGACCACGTTTAGCAATTCCGCTCACTATTACGATCATTTTAAACCTACGGTAGAAAAAATACTGGAGATTAGATAATCCTAAAAAAATGTGATCATTTTCCTCTTCCCAATTCCTTGTGCTTACTTCTCAAATTATTTCCTCTACACTTCCTGCATCTCTTAGCATTCCAGGGATTTTTTGCACCACAATCTCGACAAATTTTCTTGTTTAGTAGTCTTTTCGTTGCAATCTCCCGTAATTCTGGTTGTGGAATGGGCATTTTCGATCACCACCAAATTTTTAAAAGACTGATATTTAAATATATCTGTCATGCAGGGGTGCCCGAGAAGGTCAAAGGGGGCAGACTTAAGATCTGTTGGCAATAGTGCCTTCAGGGGTTCAAATCCCCTCCCCTGCACTCCACCTTCTGAAAGGTCTCTCACGACCTTCTAAAAGGTCGATCATTAGGTAGAATTGCTTCGCAATTCAACATCTCAAATAGAATATAAATGAGATAGAATGGCCTAAAAAGCATAAGATTTGCTCTACTACGACCTTCTAAAAGGTCGATCATTAGGTAGAATTCGCTAACGCGAATTCAACATCTCAAATAGCAATAAACGAGAGGTCGATCTAAATTTGCATTCCTTCGGTAATCAAATTAAGATGGTATGCAGTTTTTATAAATGAAGAAAGGGATAAAATAAACTCCGAAATCCAATTACGTCTAACGTTTTGCGGGTATATGAAGTTGCCGAAGGCAATTTG
>CAYFZR010000027.1:0-19550 GCA_964347835.1 uncultured archaeon | reverse complement strand
TATGGATCGGAAACCCTCTTTTCCCAAATTTAATGAATCTATTTTCATCATAAAAAAACATTGTGATGGAAATATAAGAAGTTTACTGAAACTTAGATTTAATACCTAAACAATAGAAGAGTGTAATAATAGATTAATACTGTAACTATCTTATTCTACCTTATAACCCCCTCTCCACACCCCCATATAATATTTAGAGCAGAAAGCAAAATTTAAAGTGGAAAAGGCTCGTTTGGTACCATTTATGAAATAATATTAGATAAAATTGCGGATTACCGTTTTTTTGATAAAACTTTTTTCTGAATGCTCAAAAATCATAGATTTTTGGCATGCCAAGAATCTCGATTCTTGTGCAAAGTTTTGATGGAACGAGTCACGTTGCATGAATTAACCCTTAATTGCCTGATTTATCGCTATTTCGGCAATATCAGTTCCATAATTTGCTATCCTCTCGAGACTTTCGGTAATAAGTGCAATCTTCATCGGCATTATACATGCATCATCAGGATACAATACTTTTTCAAGGATTTCTTCTTTAATTTTATAGATCTCTTTCTCCCTTTCGATTATCTGATTTGCTAACCTAAAGTCTTCCTTGAACAGAGCCTTTATAGCCTCTCTGTGCAAGTCTAACGCATACTCGTTCATATTAGATATGGAATCGCTGATTTGGGTGGGCAACTTGAGAGGATCTTCACAGATTACACTGCCAATTTTTTCTGTATGGTCGCCTATTCTCTCTAAACTTTTTGCTACTATTCTAAGATCTAAGGTATCCGTGGTTTTAATCTTCAGGTTATCAGCGGTTATAGGATACTTTACACTCGTTACAAGTTGTCTCACGATCAGAAGATAAAGTCTATCTACATCATCGTCCCTTTGAATAACGTCTTTAGCCAAAGATAAATCTGCCTCCTTTAATGCATGAATAACGTCTTTTTGCATGGACGATACAATCATATGCATTCTTTTAATTGCTTTTCTTACGGACAGATCTCCAGGATTTAAAATATCTTGTATCAGAATTGAATCAATTGTCTCTTCGACAATCTCAGGACCAATCAATTTACGGGTTATCCCTGAGATAATCCCTCTTTGTTCAAGGGTAATTCTAGAAATAGATTTAATATTTATCAAATCGTATCCCGCAAGATAGCTCGCAACGATTAATCTTTCTAGTAGTGTTGTTGGTAGTGAATGATCGATCTCGATTGTTTTCTCGCTTGGAGTTTCATGAGGTATTGGTGAGATGGTTAATTTACCGTCCTCATGTTCTATAACGCCTAACTCATCTCCAACTTTAATTCCTATGTTATTAGCCCATCTTTTAGGCAAAGAAACTATAAAACTGCTCCCGCCAGTCATCTGTACTTTTCTATATTCCATTCCATTGCACCAGAAATATATAAAAAATAATATGTCTATATATAAGTTTTGGCTAAAAAAACAACATATATAAAAGACGCTTATATAAAACAAAGTTCAACTAAAAATTTTTTTCATTAAGTCAATGCTTTTTCCATTCTCGTTTGAATTTGATTCTAAGATCCATATCAGATTATTTTTTATTTTAAAATTTTTGAAATCGATCCTGCCTTGTCCTATTGGGAGATGCTCGTCACCTCTTTGCTCCTCATACATATCTACTATGCCATTATTATCGTGGATATGGATATGATTGATGTATCTTTTTAAAATCTCGTAGTATTCAAGGTGATCGTATCCAAAATATCTTGAGGAAAGGAATGAATGTCCAAAATCAAATGTTATACCAATATTCTCGTCAGATAATCTTACGATATCCAAGAGTTCTTTTGGGATAACACCCACATACCTGTGATTCTTGCATACATGCATCGTTTCCAGAGATATTTTACAACCAATTTCTTCTGCAAGCCTTTTTAGTTCCAAAACGTTTTTACATACATTCAATAACGACCTATCATAATTCTTAATGACTTCTCCGGGATGAATGACGATGAGTTCGGTCTCTATTTCTCTGGCTATTTCGATTGTTTTTTCTCCTATGCCATTCAAATTTTCTTCGCTAAGATTTAGTCCCATTCTAGAATTTGAATAGGGAGCATGTAACGTACATTTAAGATTGAACGTCTCTATTTTTTCTTTAATTTCATTTAGTTTTTCCTCATCGATGTTGTTATCTTTTATTAAATTTAGAAAAGGAACAGATATCTCAACATATCTTACATCCTTTCTTCTTCCAATAGGTCCGTTGTTGATTATCTTCGAAAGTCCTGTTGAAATGCCTATTTTCATGTCAATCCAGTATTTTTGAATAGTATGCTAAAATTGCTATATAAAAATTTTCCAAATAATCTATATTTTCTATATAATTTTTGGAGTTGCGGTTTTTAGGGATAGTTTCTGTTCATTTTACCTTTAAATTTCCACCACCTATAAACAGATGTCCCAAAGGTTGCAATGACATAGCAAACAACTCCAATTATTATAGCTATAGCAGCCCCGATTCCGATTGCAAAAGCTGATCCGAGACTGAACGGCCCTTTCGGCAACATCGAGTTTACAATTCCTTTCAAAATTTCTCCAACTACTGGAATAACTAAAAGCGATAGTAAAAAAGTAATCAAATTCCTTTTAAGAATCTTATACAAGAGAAAATTGATTCCAATACCAAGAGCAATGGACACAATAATTAATACTGGAAGAATTGAAGTTGCCATAAAACATAACTGATTTATGTAATATTAAAAATTTACAAATGTCCGATCGTTAAAACCCCAATTTTCGTTAAATTGTTCATATCTATATTCCGTAAATTTAAATAAAGGGTCACATTTCAAAAAGTCAGTGTTAAAATATATCTTAAAAAATATGGGATTCAAATGGCATTTCCAACTTTTAACGAAACCTTGACCGCAGTTGATTTATTGTCAAAGAGTTCCCCCGTTTTAGCATCCTTTGTGGCCGGTCTCTTTTTAGGCGGGATTACATGTCCGTCCTGCGGCTTTCCATTGGGGGCCTACACAGCAGGAGTAGATGGAACTTTCAAAAAAGGAATAATAACTGGATTAGTATTTAATTCTGGGAGATTTCTATTTTTCAGCATATTTGGTATTGCCGCTGGTGCATTAATTACTGTGCTAAAAAATCCTTATCTTATATTCTTATTTCAATTAATAGCCGGAGCAATAATGCTATTGTTTGGTCTACACCTAGTAGGGATAGTAAAAAATCCTTTTATGGCTATTAATAAATTATTTTTTGGGAAACTGAAGATACACGCTAATCCATCAAATCTCACGATGGTGTTCTTTTGGGGCTTGGCACTCGCCTTCGTATGTGGACTTGAGCTTTTGGGACCGTTGATTTTTATAGCGATTAATAGTCTTCCCGCGAAGAATCCCATGATTATATTTTTGATCGTGGTTATGTTCGGAGTTGGAACCATGATTCCATCTACATTCATTGCAGGAGTTTCAGGGGGACTTGCCGGGCTTACTAAATCATATGAATGGAGAATTAGAACCAGAAGAGTTGCCGGAGTTATTTTAGCATATATTGGGTCAATATTTCTCTTACCAATAAAGATCCTCGTTCCGATACCCGGACTTATGTTAGGCGCTGTTACAATGCATAGACTAGAAAATATTGAAAAATACAAAGCTCTACTAATTGATCTTACCGTTGGATCGGTTCTAGGGGTATTTTTATCATTTTCGAGGGTATATTTAGAGATCATTCAGATCTCGCCAAATGCTGATATAATGAACCTGGTAAAATTCGAACTAGTTACAGGGGCAGGTTGGATATTTTGTTTAATATCCGCCTTTTATATTGTATTAAACGAAAGAAAAAAAGAAATCTATGAGGATTATGTCATTTTATGATAATTTCTTCCATTATTCTCTCTAAATATTCTTTTTCTTGGAAACCGATAAGTTTTAGCACCTCATTTCCTTCTTTATCAAAAAATACAAGGGTAGGAAGACTCCTAACTTGGTAATCTCTAACGACCTCGCGATCAAGATCAGCATTTGCGGTGATTATATTAAATTCTGATCCATATTTTTCCTTTAGAGTAATCATCGTCGGTACCATCTCCCTACAATACGGACACCAGTCTGCAGCAATTTCTAGTAAGGTTGGCTTTCCGTTTTTTAACGCATTATCAAATTTCTCAGGATTATAATCGTAAACGATTTTTGTTCGATAAACATCGTAAGTTCCTGAGGGTTTGAGGTTTAAATAAGTGAAAACACTCATAAAAACTAATATGCTTACCAGTACAACGAATATCATGTTATACCTCATATCAAAAAATTCGTAGAACTCCCTTTAAAAACCTCTCGCTTCTAATTTGAAAGGTATAGAAACTTTTTTATTCAACCTAATTATCACCAACTTCATGCGTACACTATTAAAATCCTTGTCAATAGTAATCTTATCCATATATATCTTTTCAATCGCCTTTGCTAAGCCAGTAGAGCTTACTTCAGCTGCAGTAACTCAGACAGAAACCGGATTTAAAGGTTTGCCTATAAAGATGGTAGTAGAAGTGAAAAATGGAACTGGACATATATTCGTAGATACTAGACCCCTCACGCAGGTAGACATGCAGGGATCTGCAAGGATTGCGGCTAGAACGGCATGCGATATTTTGGGATTGGACGTTAATAACTATGATTTTTATTTTACGGTAAGATCTGATTCTATGATCGTAGGAGGGCCCTCTGCCGGATCTACAATGACTGTGGGGGTAATCGCTAGTTTATTGGACTGGCAACCAAATGATGAGGTAATAATGACCGGATCAATAAACCCAGATGGATCCATAGGTCCTGTTGGAGGCATTTTAGCTAAGGCAGAGGCTGCATATCTTTCAAATAAATCAATTTTTCTTGTACCAGAAGGGCAAACAGTTGTAACTGAAAGAGTAGAAACGAGGCAAACAATAGGGCCTGTAGTGCAGGTAACAGTCAGTCCTGTGAAGGTAAACGTGAAAAGATATGCCAAAGAACGTTGGAAAATAGATGTGGAAGAGGTAGGTTCAATATATGATACGGTAAAATATTTCTTTGGAAAGGAGATTAAAACCGAGGAACCCCCTTCAGAGACGCCAATTAGGTCAGACGCCATGAAAGGTATAGCAGACAAACTGTTAAATGAGGCTGATAAAGATCTAAAAACAGCCAAAAATAACTTAGATGAAACTAATCTCGGATATAACGAGTATTCTCAGGCTAAAGAAACGTTAGACAAGTTAGAAGAGGATTACGAGAGTGCTAATAAACTGTATGATGAAGGAAAGTATTATTCTGCGGCGAGTCAGGCATTGAACGTTGATATAAAAGCAGACTATCTTGCACTACTTTTAGATCCGAAAACAGATTTGAAGGCTTTTCTTAAAGATACCGAGGATTTTACAGTAGGAGTATCTAAGAAGATTAATTCAACAAAAATAGATTCCTTAAACGATATAGAAATAAGATATCAGGCTATTTCTAGGTTAAATGAGGCTAACAATAACTTAAAAAATGCTTGGAAGGAATATTATTCAGGTAATGAAAAAGAGGCTTTATATTTAGGAGTATTTTCAAGGAAGAGAGCGCTAACAGCGGAAGAGTGGATAAATCTCTCAGAAATATTTGGCGATGATAAATTATCTGAGGATAAACTGGCTGATTTTACTAGAGATTACATAGGATACGTACAAACAATCGTAGCCTACTCTGTAACAATTTTAGGTGAAAGAGGATCTGGTCTCACGAGCAATGCACTAAATAGTTTTGATTCTTCAAAAAAATATTTATCAGAGGGAGATTATTTATCCAGTTTAGCATCTGGCATTGAAGCAAAGGTTAATGCAGAGATTGCTTTGGAAACATTCGGAATAGAAAATACAGAGCAATTAGAAGAAAAAGCGCTCTTCTACAAAGAAAATTTAATCAAAGCGATTAGGAAGGATAAATCAATTGGAATAGAGCCTATTTCCGCTATGAATAATTTAGAATATGGTGATACATTATTAGAAGATGATCCGGTACATTCAATGATTTACTATAAATACGGCATAGAACATGCAAAAATCTTGGAAGGCTTGGCTAGAATCTATTCAAAGACTTATAATAAAGAATTAGTCACTGAAGAGACTTCTAAAATCGTTATTTCAGATTACGGGGTTCAAAAAATAGGCTACTTTCATGTAGCCCTAATATCTCTGTTTGCATTTGTTTTTGGATTTTTGGTTGGTTTTATAGCTAAAAGGTAATTTTTATCTTCTACTTATACTTCTTCTACTTTTTCAGTCACACCGAAGTATTTCCTAATGTAATCTTTCATCTCGTCATCAGAGATGCAAGAACGCCTCCCTTCTATATCATACAAATTATTGATTACCTTGTGAATGGTTTTAATTCTGTGGTCCCTCTTGTCAATCTTTACCCCCATACCCATCATTTCTCCGAGTAACTCCTCTACTTTATGTCTAATCACATCTGTACCAGATGTGTCTCCTATAAGCAAATGTCTTCTACCACCAACAATTTCAGGTGGAAAAGGTTCATAGGTAAAGGGATTCTTCAATATCCCTGCTGTATGAATCCCACTTTCATGGGTAAATATGTTCTTTCCAACCACTGCTTTGTTCCTTGGCACATAAAGACGGAGTTCTTCCTCCATGAAATTCGCGAAATCCGTTAAGGGAGACATATCATATTTTTCAAAACCTTCTACGCGCAATGCTAAGAAGACGAGTATTTTCTCCAACTCCGTATTCCCTGCTCTCTCACCGATTCCCAAAAATGTTAGACTCGACCAATTTGCTCCATACCAATAACCAGCAAGGGCGTTTGTGGTTCCAAATCCAAAGTCGTCATGTATATGAGTCTCGATATCTTTTATACCTATATTTTTTAATTCTTTAATGATTCCAGGTATGCTAAAGGGTAACTCAGACTCTGGGAACGGTATGCCCATACCCACGGTATCACAAACGCGGATGATTGTATCTTTATCAATTTCCATAATATCTTTTACTAGGGGTATCACAAAATTTTTTATGTCCGCTCTGGTATTGTCTTCTAAATGACATCTTGTCCTGAGTCCATGATCTACCGCGTACTGCAGTGCATTTAGATACTTGTCCCTCGCCTCATCCCTGCTTTTAAAACCAATCTTGTCGAATATATGAACATCAGAGACGGACATCAAGATTCCTGTCTCCTCGATTCCATCCGTCGATAAAACCAAATCTATATCTTGGTGAGCAGCTCTAGACCAACCGGTGACCTCAGGATATTTGTAACCTCTTTCTACCATCTCTTTTGCAACAGCCCGGTCTCTTTCGTTATAAAGAAAACATTCGAGTTTTTCGATGCCGATCTTGTGAAGGTATTCGAATATCGTGATTTTTTGCTTCCTTGACATGACCAAGCCCGGCATCTGTGAGCCGTCTCTTATCGTAGTATCACTAATCTTAGGTTCAATTCCACTTGGTAACTTTATTTTTGGCATTTCTTCGTATGATCTCATAAAAAACCACCTAAATTTTATTTGATCTCTTTTTCGACCTCTTCAATCTTCCTAAGTAATTCTGAGAGTTCTATTAAATCATGTACAAATTCTCCGCTAACTTCAAGTAATCTTACAGCCTCAATTACCGTAAAGAAACGCCAGAGGTCCGAATCTAAATTATATAACGAAACTTTATGTTTGAAGTCAAGGACGCTCAATATGTGTCTTAGGTATTTCTCCCTCTCCTCCTTGATTTTTGTGTACAAAATTTCTACGCACTCCTTAGATATTTTTTCAATAAGTTCATCCGAAAAAGTAGATTCTTCTGGTATCTGAATACCTCCGAGCATAGCATACATCCTTAACTCTAAGCCAAGCCATATCCTATTCTTAATCTCCTCCTCTTTTTCTTTTGGTATTTCTATTACACCTTCACTGCATAATACAGTGAGTATTGCTACATCTAGAGTTTGTTTGTGGAGTTTCATAAGAAAATTTATTTCTTTTCTCCTAAAGTATGGAACAACTTCGTATCTACCGAAGTCTTCCCTTCTTCTTTCGATTTCTTTAAGCACATCCATTACGATCTTATCTATTTCCATTTCTTCTAATTCTCTATCTTTGGAGAGATGGTGTTTGAGATCCTTTTCTAATTGTTCGGTAACTTCTTTTAAGTCACCTAGTTCGTATCTAGCATACAAAAACTGAGGCATGCTACTAATTACGTCATGACAATTTGCAAATTCTTCAACCAACTCCTGTTCAAGTTTGCTCAATTCCAACTTTACCATACAAACCACTCATTTGTGTTAAGGGTAATTTTAATATATTGTGGTTATTTTTTCTTCTCGATCCTTTTGAACCTATCTATCTGTTCTTTTATCTCATTATTCAAATCCTTTAAGAGGCCTTTTTCAGCTCTCTTTACGATGTCTGATTGTTTTCTGACGAAAATTTTCTGTAGTATTGACGGATCTTTCTTCATTTGTGTTATTTTATCCATATGCGTTTGGATTAATTCATCTACGATGTCTTTTGCAGGTTTTAAGGTGCTGGAAGTTAGATACTCATTTGCAATTTTTTCCAAGTGCCTTTTCATCAGAGCATTAGATAACAGGTCTATGACGGTAAAGTCATAAAGATCTTTTCCTCTCTCGATGCAAATGTAGGCCTCGTCTAAAATGATGTTGGATACGCGATCGTAGGCATAAGGAATCAAATCGTCTGAAATAGAATCTAGATAGTGGACGCCCATTGTCGTAGCGTATATTTCTTTAATTTCTTCATCATTAAATGTTTCTAACAAGACTTTTTTATAAATAGATATATTTATAAGTTTTATACAATCAGTAAGTAGAGGATTTACGTCTTCAAAAGAAACAATATTTTGTGAGAGTTCATATAATCTATTTTCAAGAGTTTCAACGTTTTTTACAAACTCTTTCGCACAGTCGACATACAATTCTGCGATTACCGATGCAAGAGCATGTTCTTCACAGATTAACTCATTTTTGCAAAAGTCCTTTCCATTTAACCTCTTTTTCTCTATCTCCGAACTTACAAGTTGTATATCAATATCCTCCCAAGGTAAAATATCAGTAAGTCTGTCAAAGAGCAGGTTTAGATGTTCTTTTCTTTTTTCTACCCTAATCTCTTCGATATTTTTCAAAAAACCATTTATCTCAATATTTATATCATCTAAGATTTCTTTCAACTTTTTGGTATAGTTGGATGACTCTACAGAAGCCTTTTTTATCGCACGTAGGGTCTCTCTTGCATCACGCCTGAATTTGCTCTCCACAATATCTGATATTGTAGATTCATCCCTTTTTTCCATGAAATATTATTGATCAATCAGTTTTAAATGCCTTTTGGTCACCGATTTCTACTCTCAATTCCCCCAGAGACGCAATCCTCTCTGCCAATGCGTTGTGTCTGTGTATACTTTCTTCGTTAATTTGCCTTACGGTTACCTGAGTGTCATCAGGCAAGTTTGTGAAACAATCAACTATCCTTTCTATCATTACTCTCACGCAGTCTTCTACGAACATTGGATTCATGTGGGCTATCTCAACCACCTTGGCCTCGTCATCTCTTTTGAGCAGTTCATAAACTGAAGAACTCATGGATTTTTCTATGATTTCAAAGAGCGATTCTACTCTAATATCGTACCCCTCCGGAACTTCTATCATTATAGTTCCGACGCCTCTTTGGTTGTGAGTAGGTATCGGTATGGCTCCGATGACTTTATCCATTTCATTTTTATCCAAGCCGAGTTTAAGTAGTCTTCCTTTTATGTTTTCTCTTATTATTTCTTGAGCACAAGGACATGCTGTCATGCCTGTAACTTCCGCTCCAACCATTTTTCTTATGGTAATATCATCTCCGTCTCTGCATGCCACTGCTTGAGCAAGCAACTTCACGATCTCCTGGGTACTTGATCTACTTACGGGAGACTTTCTCCTTATCATTAATTCGCTATTCATTCTAATTTCTGCTCTATTTGCGTATACATGCCTTTCCAAGAGTCTTTTGACCATCTCTGCACATAAGGATTCTACTTCATATACTTGGTCCTCTGTGGCCTCTTCCAAGACTTCGTTGATTACCTCTGGATTTCTGGACATGTGGACACCTTTTTGATCGTATGGAAGGTCCACATATGCATCGAACTCTGATATGAGTATAATAGGTCTTTTTTCACCTCTGTTTACCTCTACGAGTTTTTTCACGTTTGTCACACCCACCCTTGATAAATGGATTGCTACAGAGGGTCTTATGCCTTGTACATCTAAGACACATTTATCCATGGATTCCACCTATGAGTCAATGAGATAAACTCCTATGATATAACTTTTAGGCTCATTCGAGAAAGAAATGTATTGGGATTTTAAAAAATTTTATTTATATAGTAATACACAGTAACTATTGAGATTATGATAGAGACGAATGGGCTTTCAAAAAACTTCAGAGACATCGTGGCCGTGGATAATGCATCAGTAAAAATCACTGAGAATGAAATATTTGGTTTTATCGGCCCTAATGGAGCAGGAAAAACTACCATGATAAGGATGTTATGCTGCCTCCTAAAACCCAGCAGAGGCACTGCTAGAGTCATGGGTTTTGACATCGAAAAATCTCCCAACGAGGTAAGGCAGGTCATAGGCTACCTTCCTGAGAATCCAAGTCTTTACGAAAAATTGTCTCCATACCAGATTCTTAAGTACTTTGGAGATTTGTATGGAGTTAAAAAAGAAGATTTAGACCTAAGGACAGAAGAACTCTTAGAGATAATGGAACTTCGTGAAAGGAAACATGATAAAATCTCCGATCTCTCCAAAGGTCTGAAACAGAGACTCTCTATAGCAAGGGCAATGATTCATGATCCGCCCATATTGATTTTTGACGAGCCTACGACAGGGTTAGATCCTGCAAGCGCAATATCCATCAGGGATCTGATAAAAAAACAAAAAGAGATAGGAAAAACTATAGTGCTCTGCACTCACTATATGGACGAGGCGGAGAGATTATGCGATCGCATAGGAATATTTAACAGGGGAAGACTGGTAGCGATAGGATCTCCTGATAACCTGATAGACAAAATAAAGATTAAAGTGGATTTGGGATTAAGACTTGATCGTTATCCAGAGAATCTCATGAAGGAAATTAGAAAATCTGGGTATGTTCAATCTTTTAGTATAAACAATGGTGTATTACATTTATCCATGAGAGATGAAACACATCTCTCGGAATTAACCAACATAATAAACAATAATTCATGTAGAATACTGGATTTTTGGATAACTAAACCTAGCCTAGAAGACGTCTTCGTAGAGGTTACTAAGGATATAGATCAATCTTAAAGTAAATTTCTTTTTATATAACTTGGATATTCATAATGAGCGGAGGTATATCATGAGAAATTTTGTTTGTCATTTGGAAATACCGGTTACAGATCTGGACAAGGCAAAAGAATTCTATTCTAAAGTCTTTGGATGGGAGATACAGGTAATGCTTGATATGGGTTACGCGACATTTCAACCAGATACTCCTCCCGGTGGAGGTTTTGCCAAAGTAGATAAAATAAAGCCCGGAGGAATTACCTTTTACATAATGGTAAATGAAATCGAAAAGAAATTAGTAGAAATTGAAAATGCTGGTGGAAAAAAAGAGAGCGAGATAACAGAGATACCCAACATCGGTTGGGAAGTAAAATTCTCTGATCCCTTCGGCAACATACTGGGACTATTCAGAGGGAGGCAGGAACAAGGATAATCTAATTTCAGTAGTATTAAGTTCAAATGGTTAAAATGTCTAAAGTCGTGGTTATTAGGGGAGAAAACCCCGAAAAGATGATTAAAAAAGGCTTAGATTATATAGAAATAGATCCTGAGGAAGATAAGATCGTTATAAAACCCAATTTAATAGATAACCGACCTTTTCCGGTTACAACTCCCGCAGAAACTGTTGAAGCCATCATTAATTACTTTAAAAAATTTGGAAAAGAAATAATTATTGCTGAAGGATCTGGGTGGTCTGATACCTTTAAAGCATACGGAGGTCAGGGATATCTAAGGCTGAAGGAAAAATATCATGTAAAACTGGTTGATCTTAACCAAGATGAATATGAAGTTAAGAAAAATTCCAATGCCATGGTTTTAAGGGAATTTGAATTTCCTTTGACTTTAGAGGGATCTTATCTCATTTCAACAGCAGTTTTAAAAGTCCATTCGTTCACCGGGGTTACTCTTTCAATGAAAAACATGTTAGGCGCAAGCATAGGATCTAATAAAGGCAGATTCCATAGATTTGGAATAAACGAGAGCATTATAGATATAAATACTTACAAACTTCCTAATTTAGCAATAATAGATGGAAGATGGGGAAATATTGATGGCGAACTTGGAGGAAGAGTCGAGAGATTTGATGTAATAATCCTTTCTAAAGATCCTGTGGCGGCTGATGCAGTAGGAACGGATATACTTGGAAAAAATCCTTTAAAGATCAAGTATTTAAAATTGGCAGAACAAAAAGGACTCGGTAAGGCAAATTTAGATTCTATAGAAAAGATAGATATTCCGTTATAGTTTTTTACGCAGATTAAATTACTAAGAAAATGAAACGGTAAAAGTAATAATCCTAACTTTGGGCACCGCAAATTCTGCAATAGGATGACCATGCATCTGCATTTGAATTGCAATAAGGGCAAATCCTTCCCTTCATATCGATGGGATGGGGTATGCCTATCACCGATCTATAAATCTCATAGTAGTAGAGATGTTCTTTGCTTCTAATGGCGACTCGGTCTTCGGTGAGATATCTCTGCCTTTTTTCATCAAATTCTACATCAGACATTGTCGAGTTGAGTGTGTAAATGAGGATTGCAGTGCCTGATCCGAGTTCCGCAGGCATCTTCATCCTCCATATAATTTCATCCGGGAGAATGTCTTCAAAAGCTTTGCGCAGGATCCATTTCCCCCAAACGAGACCTTTCTCAGATCTTACCTTCAATTCTGGATCTATTTGTTCTGCAAAAGATTTAAACTCCGTGTCAATGTAGGGCGGTTTTGCTGTCATTCCGAGGCTATTAGCCAATTCTACAGATGTGAATTTGATGATGTCCATCGCGTTTAAGAATTTTTTAAGCTCGATATCTAACCCCTCTTTATTAAGTCTTAGAAAATGTGGATATCCAGCAAAAAGCTCATCACTTCCGTCTCCTGTAATAAAAGCATTGATATTGTGCTCCTCCATTAGTTTAAGGCAAATATAGATGGTAATGCCGCTGCGAATCTGCATGGGGTCAAAAGATTTCAAGGTTTTAACTACGAATGGGATTGCGTCGTATATCTCTTTTTCGTCGAAATAGCAGATTGAGTGCTTTATTCCAAGCCGATTTGCGATTAATTTAGCATATCGAATATCTGGAGCATCAATACTTGCGATTGCGCCAGTAAAGGCTTTCAAGTTAACGTATTTGGAGGCAATTGTTGCTAAAATGCTTGTGTCCAAACCACCAGATAGGAGAATTCCTTCTGCCAGATTTCTTTTCACCGCGCTATCAAGATTAATCCTTAGATTCTGGCAGATCAAGTCAATAGATTTCATAATGTATCACTAGAAAAAGAGGGGTATAAAAAGAAAAACGGATAAGAAAGAAAACCCAAACAAAGATATCCAAACCGTTTTGTTCCAATGGAAAATATCGGTTCCATCCAAACGCCACACAGGCCATAAATTAAACCATGCAAGTATTCCATTGATGTACATACCATAAAAGATCATTTCTCCATAAGTATGTTTTAAAATAGGAAACGCAAATCCAACAAAGATGAACAATACCATCAGTATAATGTTTGTTAAGGGTCCAGAAACTGATATCAACCCGTTTTCTCTAACGGATAGCCACTCACTATATATGACAACAGCACCAGGAGCCGCAAACAGAAGATTTCCTCCAGAAATTACGACAATAGCTAAAGCCAGCAATAAACCTGCATCCCATTTCCTGAATTCAGCCCAACAGCCAAATCTTTGAGCAGTATATTTATGCGCTAATTCATGGAATAAAAAAGAAAGAACTACTAAAAAAAGCATTACTGGGAACTTATCGATTATACTGTCAATTGTCCATCTTTGAGCAAATATCAGTGTAAATGCAAAGGCCAACACCATTGTGGATATAACGATATGCTTAATTTCTGTCGAAGAGAATCTCATTCCAACACCTGTTTTAAATCTGAATTAATCTATGTGCTAACTAATTTTTCTATCAAAGGTTTTAAAACGACAGGGAATGATATAATTGTTCCGGCTAGACTGCCTAAGTTTGCCAATGCGGCTACCAATAACACCCTAAAGAAGTTGTTCTCGTATAAATCACCTAGACTCTCACTCTTCACCATATCTTCGAAATCATTTAGATTTATCTTCCTTATCCATGCCTCTGTTATACCAGCAAACCATCCTGCTGCTAGCATTGGATTTAAAGAAGTGAATGGAGATGCTAAACCGGCTACAACTGCAGAGACAAAAGATCCTCTTGCAATTACCACGCCTAAAGATGCGAGAACCATGTGTATAAATATCCACTTATTAAGTTCCGGTATTACGTTTATTCCTTTGTACAAAGAGTATCCAAACAAAAAGATGAATATACCTGGAATAAGAATTGCAAGGACTTTTTTAGTTGAAAATTTCTTTTTAGGTATAAATTCAAGACTCTCGATTTCTACCGAGGGAATGTTCTCTAGGTAATATCTAATGCCTGGAACGTGTCCTGCCCCCACTACCGCGACAACATTTTTGTCCTCAACTTTCTTAAGTTGAAGTGCCATATAGGCGTCTCTTTCGTCTACGAGTACTTCATGCGCGGTGGGAGATATTTTTTTAAGCTCTTCAAGGATTACTGTTACCACATCCTCCTTTAACATGTTGTCTATTTCTTCCTCTTCCAGACTTATCCAGAATCCAAATAACAGTTCCTTTAATATCCTAAGTTTCTCAAAAAAGGATATCTTGTTCAACAATCTTCTTAATGTGATCCTAATGTCTCTATCAATGAGGATTATTTCTGCATTTATTTCCTTTCCGGTTTCTATGGCTGAGAGCATATCTTTTCCGGGCTCTATTCCAACTTCTTTACCTATCTTTCTTTGAATATATGCCAAAAAAAGGTTTGTTAAAAAGAGGTAGAGATTCTCTCCCTTCAGAAGATTTTTAATTTCTATTGTCTTTTGTTTCTTGGTTAAGGCATTATATCTGTTCAAACACAACTCTACCGCGATGATTTCAGGTTTTAGCGCTAATATTTTATCTCTAACTTGCCTAACACTCTTCTCAGACACGTGAGCCGTGCCGACCAATTCTATCATCTTATCCCTCTTTTATTACTTCGTATTCTAATACAATTCCTTCGTCGAGAAAATAATTGTCCACCAGTCTGAGTCTAATGCAATCCGGTATATCTTTAAATCCTTCTCCATTCACAAAGGTCGGAGCATTTTTTCCGCCGAAGATTGTACTACCAACGTAGACCGAGATGTAGTCTACCAGTCCTGCTTTTAACATACTCCAATTTAGGGTTCCTCCTCCCTCGAGGAGAATATTTTTGATGTCTCTCTTCCAAAGTATTTTCATCAGTTCATCGAGGTCTATTTCGTTTTCACCACAAAAAATGATTTCAGCATGTTTTTTCAGTACATTAATCCTTTCTTGAGGGGATTTATTGCCTACAACGATGATGGTCTCAGCCTGTTTATTGAGTACCCTCGCAGAAAGAGGTGTTCTACCTTTACTATCTACCACAATCCTCACGGGGTTTTTTCCTTTTGCATGTTTAACGGTCAAGTGAGGATCGTCTTTGAGAATTGTTTTAATTCCAACCATTATAGAATCATATTTTGCTCTCAACCTATGTACTCGTTTTTTATCTTCAGTCCCTGATATATCGATGCTTTTATTTGACAACGCAATTTTTCCGTCAAGGCTCATCGCCGCGTTAAGGTGAACATATGGTTTCATGATCTGGCCTCGGCTTCAAATATCTTATCTTTAATAAATATAGTTCTATCGAAATCTATTTAAGCATAAGAGTAAGAAGGAATCTATCAGGGATAAAAATGGATTTTAGGGTCTCAATGCTGTACGGGCTTGATGTATTTACTGATTCTGCTGTATATATAGGCAAGGTAAAAGAAGTAGAGGTCGTTGTTGAAGGAGAAAGAAAGGGTAAAATACATAGCCTAGCGGTACAAGTTTTGACTGAAGAGGGGGACAAAGGTGTTAAAATACCCTACGATGTCGTACTTGCTGTTAGAGATATTGTTATAGTTAAAAGGCACCCTCGACTGGAGAGAGTATCTTCAGAGAGGGAGGAGTTTTAGTGTACGGAAAAAGAAAGAAAAGGGGTAGAAAAATCGGAGAAATGAGAACTAATCCTAACTAAAAAAGCTCTAAAAGAAAACATAGAGGAAGAAGATGAATAAATTACTCTTCCTTTACCCCTACAACCTCATAGAACCTTTTCGTAATGGCTTCATCCACAAGTTTTAATAGAGTTCCCTTGTCTTTCACGTTGCCAAATAAACCTAGGGGTATCTTTGCTGCTCCTGCAGTCGCGTGACCCCCCGCCGATCCGCTGCTTCCGAATGCGGCGTTAAGTGTTTGGCCAATGTGAATCCTTACATCTCTGCTCCTACCAGATATGTGAGCGTCTCCTTCCACGATTCCAAAAACAAGAACGGTAGATATGCCCTCCAGATTTAGTAAGAAGTCTGCGGCTTGGGGTAGGGCGTCTCTGTTCCTTATAATTCCAACGCCAGATATCAAATGGCTTCCTTTGATCTTTCTATTTTTTATTGCTTCTCCGAGTATCTCTAGAATCTCTCCCGACAAATCTGGCGTCTCTATCCTTCTCAATTGTTCTTGATCTGCTAATGGATACAAAAACATGAATGCTTCCAAATCCAGCGGGTCAGTACCTCGTTTAAATCCTTGTGTATCAGTCTTAATTCCATGTAGAAGGGCTGTCGCAAGCTCTGATTCGATAGATATCTTCTTATGACGTAAATATTCTGTAATTATACTGGCAGTAGCCCCAATTGAAGGTCTTAAGTCTATGTAAGTGGCATCTATGTTGGTCGGTTCTACCGGGTGATGGTCTACTACTATATCAACCTTTGTCTTTTTGGGAAGAGAATTGTTCGATCCCGGAATCGAACAATCCACCATAGCAATAACATTGTATTCCTTCAAATCCTTTATTTCTGGTATTATTTTCATATCAAGACCTAACAAATTAACCAAAGCCTTGTTTTCCTGATGTCCGATCTCTCCTCCATAAACGACGTCAGCCTTTTTATCATAGTACTCAACAATCTTCTTAAGTCCATAGGCACTCGATATTCCATCAGGATCTGGATTATCTTGCAAAACAATCAGTATGCCCTTTTTATTGGCATTTGAAATTATTTTTCCCAACTGTTTTAACCTTCTACTCAAACCTGCTTCCTTCAATTTTCCAATTATTGCTTGGGCAATCACGTCTTTTGGGTATATAACAGCATCAGCACCACTTTTTAAGAATTCTTCCCTCGAAGCAACCTCTGTTGCCCTAACAATTGTATAAGCCTCCGGATTTTTCTTTCTAATAGACTTCAAGACTTTTTGATTAAGTTCTTCATCTCCTGTAAGTATGAGTATGACTTCTGATTTTTGTATTTCTTCTCTCTTCAACAACTCTGGATCGCACATATCGGTATGCAAGACATTCAGGCCTCTTTCTTTTAGGGCCTCTACTCTAGTTTCGTCGTGATCGATTACAAAAACCTCCCCGCCTCTCTCTTGGAGCGAACTTGCTACTATGTATCCTACCGTCCCACATCCCAACACTGTATATTTCATATGAAACCCAACGTTAACACTAAACCCATAAAGGTAAATAAATTTTTTCACTAACTATGTTCATTTTTGATCATTTGTAAGAAGGAGACGTCCTGCGGATTGCAGTCTTCCCGCTTGAAGTTAATTCATAAACGCACAAATCACCCTCTATTAACTTCTTGAGATAACCCATCCTCTCGAAGGTACTAATTTCCTCCCCGGTATCCAATTCGATCGGAGCGACAACGGAGTTATCAGTGCCAATTAACTTATCTATCACTGCGAGGAATATGTTACGATCTTTCTCCTTTTTTACAACAAAATGAGATAGGTTGGAAAGCCAGTCACCACTAACTTCTATCGTATCAAATCCAACATTTTTCATGATCTTTTCCATTTCTTTTTTCCTGATGTAAGGAGCGATATTGCTCTTTATTAACTTATCGACGGCCTCGTCTCCGGATCCATTATAAGCATAGCCCACAGAGTGTAGTTGAGCCTTTAATTCTTGCATCGCCTCTTCGATATTCTTAGGAACGAGATAACCCCTATCAAACATCTTCTCTCGCCATGCCTTCATGTCCTCTAAGAATGTGTCTGAAACATCAAAATCTCCATCTAAATCAATTGGTATCTCTTGTTCTGGCTTCCATTCTACAATTTCAATCATAAAATCTCTGTATTTTATTAACAAATCTCTTACTTGTGTTGGAGAAAGCGAAAAAATATCCATTATTCCTTTCTTCTCTTCGGCCCTTGAAAATATTAGTGGTAATGCGTATTCTCCCCTCAAAGGTGTAAAGAGTACGGGGGACTCAAAGGATACCAATGCAATATCCCCTTTATGCAAGACAATTTTTCCTACTTCCGTCCCGTAATATGTCTTGGAAGATATCTGAATGTAACCCGTAAAACTCCAGTGCCAAAGAGTATCAATCATCTCTGTAATCTTTGTTTCTGGCAACTTCAATCCAACATGATAGGGTCTTCCCACAGGTATGTGTAGTATGCCCTCAAGTTTAAGAGACTTTATGCGGCTAATGTACGGTTCTAACTCAGAAAAATTCTCCACTATCCAAACTTTTCTCTCTAAGTCACTCTTTTTTAATTCTTCAAATATACTGTAGATGGCATCTGAACTTATTACAATGTTTCCCGTTTCCTCGAAAACAGAAAATTGAGGAGTGCCGTTTTTGAAAAAAATGAGACCCATTTTATAGTCTGAATATACACTCAAAACACAATCTAGATTTATTTTTTTTATTAACTCTGTTATTTCGTGGGGCTGGACGAATTCCTCCTCGATAGGAATACATTCTTTACTATTTTCTACTAAATCATCATAAATATCTGATAACTTCATGTTTTAGCCCTTTCTAAAACTTTGTATGAAACCATGAACAAGAAAGAACAACCCAAAAATATGACTCCATTTTGGAAACCGTATCTTACTGTGACATCCAAGAAGGCTAGCAAAGGCGTCATTACGTAGAAGGCACCTAAAATAGCTAATAGTATGACGACAAAGCTTATGAATTTATCCACTAACACAAGTTCCTTTATCCATCCCAAGGCTAAAGTGTACAGGAACCCCGTTACGATAAGCGTTAGTCCTATATCTACGGTAGGAAAACCAAAGGTTGAGAATATAAGCATAACGATACCTAAAGTTA
>CAYFZR010000026.1:0-21220 GCA_964347835.1 uncultured archaeon | reverse complement strand
ACGGCGAAGAAGAATGGGAATGGTGGGTCAGGATGGTCATAGAGAGAGACGTTACCTTGGGTATACCAGGCAACACCTTAGACCTGCCGTCTTCAGAATCAGTAGCCCTCGTTGATATTGATGTAACAGAAATAGATGAGGGCGAAGTCAGAGGCGTTGACGTAGTATCGAAGGTAGGCGTAACCGCACCCATAACGAAACTAGACAGAGACGTTACCGCTACCGATAAGGCTCAATTCAACCTTATCTGCGTTGGAGGTCCCGCCGTAAACAGCGTAGTTAAGCAGATAGAAGATCAACTGAGCATACCCATAACCGCTACATCTCCAGGACCAGGAAAAGGGGCGGTACAAGTAGTAGTCGACCCATGGGGAACCGGAAAAGATACTTTAGTAGTAGCAGGAAGCGACAGAGAGGGAACACGCGCAGCATCTCTACAGTTGTTCCAGATGCTGGCTTAGAGAGGTAAACTCTCTCTTAATTTATTTTTTTAGTCAAATCAATTCCTTTTACATCAATCCGTGTTCAGATTTAGAGAAAAAAAGGTCTTAATAGAAAAAGGTATGATAGAAGTGTATGTCCGTCTCAAATTAATCTATCTACTCAATGCCTACTCAATGCTCATTTTTTTTGCTTTTTTGATCCCCTTTAGTTGTCTTTTTAAATAGTCTTCCGGAAATAACTTTAAATGGTTTTTAAGGCTAGTCTTCGAATGTTTTGACAAGTTGTAGATTTCGCAATAAACTTCGGTTATTTCTTCGATGATTTTTTCTTTCATGCCCCCCGTCCTAACTCTTTTTTATTTTTATCTTGATATTTTATGGGAGGCTTTAATGCCCCACACCCCTTTCTTTCGAGTGGAAAACATTACCAAAGCCTCCCCATCCTGACTTCAAAAAATACATTTCTACTATATAATTTCTACTATTTAAAATTTACTAAATATATTATATCAATATTTGTAGAAGAATATAAATATTAGAAAAAAATCATTTTGATTTGGATTTGGAGGCAAAATAAATGTCTTCTCGCGAGACGTTCATTCCAAAAGATCGCTATAAAATAATAAGATTACTTAATGCAATTTCTAAAGGGAGTGGGCTTTTCATCATGGAGATCCTAATAGAAAATAAAGCAATATCCATTATAGAAATAGAAAATTTGTTGGTAAAAATGGGTAAAAAAATTGGTCAGTCTTACACCGGTAAATCTGTAGATAGACTTCATAGATTAGGATTGATAAATAAAATTGATCGAGGAAGAGAAAAGGAATTAAGTCTTACTCCGTTTGGAGAACAGGTTTTGATTTTGATTCATGAAATTGAAAAAATACTCTAAAAAAATGACTGATTTTGATCTATTTTGTATACCTTAGAATTATAAAAAAAAACTCTAAAAAAATGACTATTTTTGACCTATTTTGTATACCTCTATATTATATAAAAAAAACCTCCAAACATGCGACCAAAGTATCAGATATGTTTACAGAGAATATATCTAATGCTTTACACCATAATAATAATTGTATGTTAGAATTAGGATCGATTATCGGACACTTGGATAAATCAAAAATCATTGAGGAAATATCTGGATTGGACTTAGAGGGCGCCCTCAATATTCTACTCGTGATGTCTGAGCATCTTTACACTGGCTACGTCAGAATAACATCCCCAGAGTCAGAAACTTTAATGGTTTTTGAAAATGGAAATATTTTAAAGTTTTTTACTTTAAAAAGGAAGGAAGAGGCAGATTTTTCAGAAGAAAATCAAAAGAACGGATTTAATATAACCTTATTGGGCATGAATAAAAAATTGGATAAAAGAATGGAAACAATTCTGAAAGAAATCTTTACGGGCATCACAGATGAAAAAACTAACACGCTAAGTAAAGAAGAATTGATGGGTATATTTTTCTTAAAAATACCGAGGTGGAATTGATTTTAAATTAAATCAGTATTTTTCTCAACGCATTTACTAAGGCCTTATTGGACTCTTTTTTTCCTATGCTTATCCTAATAAACCTGTCATCTATTCCCTCCGAATAGTTCTTAAGGTCTCTAACTATAATCCCTTCCATGAATAATTTCTTTGTGATTTCGTTTGATCTTCCAAACTTCTCTACGTTGACAAGGATGAAATTCCCGTATGATGGATAAACATAAAGACCTAATTCTTCGAGTTCTTTGGTGAGGTATTCTCTTCCTACGTCTACCATCTCTTTACTCTTTTTTATGTGATCTAAGTCGTCTAATGTTGCTATTGCCGCCTTCTGAGCCAGTACGTTTATGTTAAACGGGGGGCGAATCCTCATCATGTATTCTATCGTATTTTTATTAGAGGCTCCGTATCCTAATCTCAAACCTGCAAGCCCCATTATCTTAGAAAAAGTTCTAGAAACAAAAAAGTTATCATATTTCTCTATTAGATCGATTGCAGTTTTTCCACAGTACTCGTAGTAGGCTTCATCCAAATATACTGGACATTTCACCTCATTTAATATTTTTATTATGTCTTCTCTCTCTATTATTCCAGATGTGGGATTGTTTGGAGAGCATAAGAATATAAGCCTTATATCCTTGGTATAATGGGATAAAAAATCATTAACATTAAATTTAAAGTCTTTCATCCCTGAATAAGTTACCTTCCCTCTGTGTGCTCTCACAACTATTTCGTATTCAGGGTAGGTTGGAACAGGTATCAATACTTCCTCGTCTCTTTCCAGAAAAACTCTCACAAACATATCAATTAGCTCGTCAGATCCGTTTCCAAGGATTATGTTTGCCTCTTCAATTATCTCTCTGTTTAAATTCTTATTTACGTATTCTTTTATTTTCTTTCTCAACTCTAAATGAGAGGGATCCCCATAAGAACTTATGTCTTTAACATTTTTGATTATAGATCCTACAGCAAGAGGGGATGGACCAACAGGATTTTCATTAGACCCCAACTTGACAATTCTATCCTCAGAAATGTTGTATTCCCTTGCTAACTCCTCTATAGACTTTCCTGGTACGTAAGGCTTTAGGTTTTTTATGTGTCTTAGTCTTTCTTCTGTCATCTTTCATCCTCGAATATCTTCTCTAAAATAGATATAACGATGTTCACTTCCTCTTTTTGAATTGAAAGCGGAGGTAAAAATCTTAATACTTTATCTGCAGTACAGTTTATGATTAACCCCCTTTCTCTTGCAAATTCTACGTATTTATGGCATTCTTCCTCAAGTTCACATCCTATCATCAGACCTTTCCCTCTTATATCTTTGAATATCTCATTAAATTTTTTTAATTTTGATATGAAGTATTCTCCGACTTCTCTAGAGTTCTCTACCATTTTCTCTTCCATTAATACTCTTATACTTGCTATAGCGGATGCACACGCAAGAGGATTTCCTCCAAACGTAGCGGCGTGATCCCCAGGCTCAAAGCCTTTGGAAAATTCTTCTTTTACGATTATCGCGCCAATTGGAAATCCTCCTCCCAATCCTTTTGCAACGCACATTATATCAGGCTCAATATGATAATGCATACAAGCGAACATATCTCCTGTTCTTCCGAATCCTGTCTGGACTTCATCAACTATCAATAAAGAGTCGTAATCATTTGTTATTTCTCTTAAACCTTTTAAATAGTCTTCATCGGGTAAAATTACTCCTCCTTCTCCTTGGATAGGTTCTACTATTACGCAAGCAGTCTTTTTGTTTATCTCTTCTTTTACAGCCTCAAGATCATCGTAAGGTACGTACGAAAAGCCTGGGACTAGCGGCTTAAAGGCATGCAGAAACTTTTCCTGGCCAGTCGCGCTGAGCGCGCCGTATGTTCTACCGTGAAATGAATTCAAAAAGGTTATTATCCCTTCTCTCTTAGTAAATTTTCTCGCAAGTTTAAGCGCTGCTTCTACAGATTCTGCCCCTGAATTGGCGAAAAATGCTTTATCGCATGGAGAAATCTCAGATAAGAGTTCTGCTAATTCTATTTGATTAGGTATATGATAGAGGTTTGAACAATGCATTAATTCTCTTACTTGATCTTCTATGGCCTTTACAACCTTAGGGTGACAATGTCCTACATTATTTACTCCCAAGCCAGCCACACAGTCTATATATTTCTTACCTTCTGAATCCCAGACATATAGTCCTCTTCCTCTTACTATTGCAAGGTTTTGCCTTCTATAGGTGTTTAGCAAAAATTTATCTGCTTTGCTTATCATTTCTTGTAGATTCATGCCCATATTCAAATAATTCTTTACTTAAATGTTGTCCCATACAGGAGAATTCTTTAAAGATTAAAGCGAATTAAGGCGATAAGAAAAATTGTCTACGAAAAAATTGATATAGAAGAGACAATATGGCATTAGAATGGCAATTCCCGTATTTTCAAATATTCAGGAGCTCTGAACTTATGGAGAAATGTCAAGTATGCGAAAGAGAAGAGAAAACTTTTGTATGTGGATATTGTGATAAAAACTTTTGTTCGGAGCATAGAGAGCCAGAGAACCATGATTGTGAGGCGCTGAAAGATCTACATATTTGGGATCAGGATCAGAGACAATTCGTCCCTTTAGATAATAAGGTCCCTTTAGATATTAAGCACAGTCATTTCAATGATTTGGGGGATATAAAGACCTTTATTTCAAAGGATTATTCCACCGCCCTAATGGCGATTTGCATATTATCGTTTTTTTTGCAATTACTTCTACCCTTCCGGCTCTACGAAAACTATTTGATCCTTAACCCAAGCCTCTTGTTCTCTAGGCCCTGGACAATCGTGACCCACATTTTCTTGCACGGAGGGATTGGACATCTTTTCTTCAACATGCTATTTTTATATTTCTTTGGTCCTGCTTTGGAAAGGAGAGTAGGAAGCAATACTTTTTTAAAAATATTCTTCTTTTCCGGAATATTCGCTGGTTTGGGTCATGCCCTAACTTCTCCATTTCCAGTGTTAGGAGCCAGCGGTGCATTATACGGAGTCTTCGCCTGTTTAGCTATTCTAGAACCTAATCTGATGATATACGTCTATTTCATCCCTATGAGGATAAAATATGCATTAATCCTTTTTGCGGCTTTAGATTTCTTGATGATTGGCACGCCAGATACGATAGCTCATGTAGCTCATCTTAGCGGTTTAATAGTCGGATTAATATACGGGCAAAAGCTGAGAAAACGTGCATATTAGATTAATGTACCAGTAATCTTAAAAATTTATTAAGCAAAATAGAGAACAAAATGATATTTCCAAACAGAAGGATATCAAACGATGCAATCAAATTGATTAACTCCGTGTTACTGGAGTTAGTCGAGTACGAGAGAGGAGAAGGCCATCCTATTATAAAAAAAGCCAGAAACATACTTTCTAAGCGTTATAATAAGAAATATGTCTTCTTTACGGATAGAGGAAATCTAGCTTTGGACATAGCTCTAAAAATGGCGGGAAAAAAGATTGGAATACCAGATCAGGGTGGTTGGAAAGATTTTAAAAAAATATGCGAGGAAAACAGAAAAGAAATCATAGAAATAAAGACTGATAACGGAATTGTAAATTCGTTAAATGAAGAATTAGATGCTTTAATTATATGCGGTTCCTCTGGATACATAGCAGAACAACCAGATTTTACCTATGAAATCGCGAGAGAAAAAGAAATCTTGATAATTGAAGACATCTCCGGAATTCCATTTGCAAGGGGGGACATAATTGTCTTGAGTACGGGCTCTCCTAAGTTAATAAATCTAGGATTTGGGGGAATAATAATGGCAGATGCTCCAATAAAATCAAAGCATCTTTTCAGGGCAAATCCTTTACACTGCGCCGGAATAATAGGAGAGTTAAAGAATATCGACTATGTATACGACTTATATTGTAGGTACAACGATAAAATAAGAGACGTATTTCAAGAAAGGGGTATAGAATGCTTACATAAAAAAAGGAGAGGAATTGTGACTGCTGTTAGATGTGATAATTCCGTTTCAGATTTATTCCTTTACAAAACCGATTTTAATAAGAGATTTGTCATGAAATGCCCAAGATACGAAAGATTTATGGAAGAAGGCTTGACGATAGAACTAAAAAGGCTTGATCCTTTCAAGTTGACCGAAGAACACATTCAAAAGATAATAAAGGAGTTAGGCGATCTAGTTGCAAATGCCAAATAATATAGGGCTCGATAATATAAACTTCGATAAAATAATCGATAAAATATCGAAATCCAACAAGATTACTCAAAGGAATTTTAAAGAAGTAAGCCTGGAAAGAGCCATATTTATGTCTTGGTACTGTAGTTACGGAGACTGTAAGTTCTGTTTTATGTCTACGCAGAAAGATAGGATATCTGATCCCAAGCGAGGGAGAAGAACCTATTCTAGCATATTTGCTGAGGCTTTTTTATTCAAAAAACTTGATTGGAACCTTGAATTTCTTTCTTCAGGAAGAGATGCCTTCGAAACAGAAGAACTACTAAAAATATCAAAGGCTATGGAAGAGATATTCGAAGAAAAAATATGGCTCAACATAGGTGTCTTACGTAAAAGAGACTTAGAATTATTTAATTCTGTAAAAGGAGTAGTTGGAGCAATTGAAACTATAAATCCTGAATTAAGGAAGAAGATTTGTCCAAGCAAGGCTCACGAGAATATCGAAAATATGTTGAGCGGAGCGCTGGACTTGGGATTGAAGACAGGAATAACTATAATTTTAGGAATTGGAGAGAGAAAATCTGATACTGAACTTCTCTTAGATTTCATAGAAGAACATGATATATCAAGAATCGTCATATACCCTTTAAATCCACATGAAAAAACCGTATTCGAGGATTATCCAGGTCCCTCTACCTTCTATATGTCTGATTTAATTTCTACTCTAAGACTGACCTACCCCAAGTTGGACATCTTAACCGGAACATGGATAGACAATATATCAAGCATCGGACTGCTCCTGCTATCTGGAGCAAATGGCTTAACAAAGTTTCCATTCTTAAAGATGTTTGGCAATAGGTATGGGAAGCGACTGGAAAAAGAGGTATTTTCTGTAAATAGAAAACTAAAAGGTAGTTTTACTGACTTAGAAAGAATAAAGAACCTGAGTTATGATCTCAAAGTCTTCTCATTCCACGAACTCGCGCCGGCGATAAAACAAAAGATCGAATCATACAAATCAAGTGTAATGAAAAAACAAAGCAAATATAGGGATTATGACATATGGCAATCTGCCTAACAGGAACTCCGGGAACAGGAAAGTCAAGCGTATCTAAATTTTTAAAAGATTTCTTCTGTTTAGAGTTGGATGAAGTCGCAAAGAAACATAACCTTCTAAAAGAATACGATGAGGAAAGAGATACCTATATAGTAGATTTAGACGAATTATCAAATGTATTAAGAAAATACACCAGTGAAAAAACCATATTTGTGAGTCATCTATCCCATTTATTGTCAAGAGATCTAATCGATATGATAATAGTTTTAAGAACGAATCCTGAGTGCCTTGAGAGAAGGTTAGTTGAACAAGGATTTTCAGATGAAAAAATAAGGGAAAACTGCGATGCGGAGGCTTTAGGAGTTATTGTGAGCGAATCATTGCGTATATGTGAGCAGGTTTATGAAGTAGATACAACGAACAAAACTATTGAGGATGTAGCAAGAGAAATCGAAGATATAATAAAGGAGAAAAAAGGAAAAAGACCATCCATCGATTGGAGCGAAGAATATTTTTAAAAATCACATAATTTTTATATAACATACAACCAAGTTATCTTGAGGTGAAAGAATGTTTGGTCCCCTTGGGTTCAATGAACTTCTCGTAGTCTTTCTTATCATACTGCTAGTCTTTGGAGGAGCTAAATTACCTGAATTAGCAAGATCTATTGGCAAAGCGATGAAAGAATTTAAAAAAGGTATGCAAGAGTTAGAAGAAGAGAAAGAAAAGATATTATCCGAAGAAGAGTCAAAAGAAGGATAGAAGAGAGTTTTATTAGAAGGGGGTTTTACTTAATTTTATATTGAAATTAGAAAGGGGTTATAATGCATTTTATACTGAAATTATCCTATCTTACCTTATCACCCCCTCTCTACACCCCTTTATAAAGAAGGGGGTAACGCACCAAAATCATAGATTTTGGGCGTGCCAATAATCTTCGATTATTGTGCATCACCCCCTTTCTAATCCCCCATATAATATTTAGATTAGAAAGCGGATGTGGAGTAGATAACGACTCATTCGGTACCGTTAATAAAATATCTTTCTTTTGATCGAACTTTTTTTAAAAGTTCGTTGCGGATGCAACGAGCCACGCTGCTTTTTGATAAAACTTTTTCCTAAATGCTCAAAAATCATAGATTTTTGGCATGCCAAGAATCTCGATTCTTGTGCAAAGTTTTGATGGAACGAGCCACGTTCCAAGCGAGCCACTTGCAAAGTACCAAAAATTATATACAATTTTGCATTTATATGCTCCATGCCTAATAATAAAAATGCGCCCCCAATCATTTCTATCGTGGGAAGATCTGGCTCTGGTAAGACATTTTTGGTCGAAAAATTGATTGAAGAATTTAAAAAAAGAGGCTACAGGGTAGGAACTATAAAACATCACACCCACGAAGATTTTGACATAGACATTGAGGGAAAAAACTCATGGAAGCATGCCAAAGCAGGATCGGATGTCGTAATCATTTCTTCCCCAAATAAATTTGCTTTGATAAAGAAGATGGAAAAAGAAGTTTCTTTGGATTATATACTGCATAATTTCTTGTTAGACATGGATGTCGTATTAACTGAGGGTTTTACCAAAGGAAGCAGGCCAAGAATTATAATTTTAAAAAAGAAAGAAGATATTGATGTTTTTTCGCGAGGATGCGATGTCTTGGCAGTTATAAATGAAGAGGATTTTGATATAGACTATCCCAGTTTTAAGTTCGAAAATGCAAATTTAATTGCAGATTTTATAATCGATAGATTCAAAATTTCAAAATAAGGAAATCGAATGTCCAATTTTTTAAAGCTTATTTCTTACCGATAAAATCAAATTGTTGTTATTTAGAACATATTTTCAAAAAAGAAACAATACACAACTCTTAAATAGCAAAAGAAAGTAAATTATCAGTTAAAAGGAGGTAAAATATATGCCAAACGATGAAAGAAATCAAAATAAAACCAAATGGTATTTTAGAATAGTGGCTCAAGGTTTTTTTGCTTTTCTGCTGATGATAGCTATGATATTTATACCAGCAGGAAGGATAACTTATTGGCAGGGTTGGGTCTTTGTCGGAACCATTTTTCTTATTGTTTTGATTTCATCCATAGCGTTTGTCAGTAAAACTGATCTTATCGAAGAACGGATGAAACCCGGACCAGGCACTAAATGGTGGGATAAGGTATTTTATGCATTTTTTATACCAACGTTTTATGCGGTCATTATAATTGCAAGCTTAGATGCTGGACGTTTCCAGTGGTCACCACTTTTGCCTGTTTCCGTTTATATAGTGGGTTATATGTCTTTTATTCTTTCGAATTTTATTCATTTATGGGCTATGTGGATAAACAGATTCTTTTCCAGCACAGTCCGCATTCAGACCGATAGAAAACATGAAGTTGTCCAAGATGGTCCTTACCGTTTTGTCAGGCATCCGGGATATGTGGGAGGAATTTTGTTGGCGATAAGCAGTTCTTTAGTTCTTGGTTCTTTATGGGCGCTAATTCCTGCGGCTTTTGTTGGTATTCTTCTTATTATACGCACCTACTTAGAAGATGTCACATTACAAAAGGAATTGGCGGGTTATGCTGACTATGCTAAAAAAGTAAGGTATCGGCTTTTACCCGGAATATGGTGAAAAAGAAGCAGAATATTCCGGAAGGGATTTCAAAAAAGTATGATTGAAGAGTACGATTAATTCATTCCTCAAACATTAGTTAAAAAGTGACTCTCAAAAGATTTTTATCGAAGGTGATATTTTCTTATCACCATGAGAACGATTGGATTGCAGGTAAGGATTTGGCTGACTGTGGTAATTCTATTTGGCTTGCTATATGCACTGATAAGCATAATTGCTTATACCCGGGGAATCAGCTCACCTACCTTCTTTGTGATGCTGGCACTGATTATAATTGGAATTCAGTTCTTAATGGGTCCAAAAATCGTTGAAATGACCATGCGAATAAAGTACATCTCTCCGTCTGATTATCCAGGTCTTTATTCCATGGTTGAGAGGCTTGCAAGAGATGCAAAAATTCCCATGCCAAAGGTGGGAATATCTGAGATACCAATTCCAAATGCATTTGCTTTCGGAAGAACGAAGGGCGATGCGAGGGTATGCGTAACGAGACAGTTGCTAAACATGTTAGATGAAAACGAATTAGAAGCGGTTTTAGGACACGAAATATCACATATTAAACACAGAGACGTGGTTGTAATAACTATGCTGAGTGTAATTCCCTTAATATGCTACTACATATTTCTCAGCACCTTGTTTTCTGGGGATCGAGAAAGTAGAGGAAGTACCGCCCTGATTGGAATCTCAGCTTTTGTCTTGTATTTCGTAACAAACTTACTGGTCCTGTATGCGAGCAGGATAAGGGAATATTACGCTGATTCAGGGAGCGTAGAGTTAACTAAAAATCCAACAGCCTTAGCATCCGCTTTATATAAGTTAATCGGTGGTAGTGCTAGAGTAGATAAAGCAACACTAAAAAATGTTGAGGGATTAAAGGCTTTCTTTGCGAATGATCCTTCTAATGCTAGAAAAGAGATAACGGAATTAAGCCTGATGGACCTAGACAGGAGCGGAGATATAGACGAATACGAGTTAAAAGCCTTTGCAGAAGCTGATATAAAATTGACAGGTTTTGACAAATTCTTAGAACTACTGTCAACTCACCCAAATCCTGCTAAAAGATTACAAAGACTTGCTCGCATGTGAGGTAATTGATATGAAAGATATCACAAGTTTATTGAGTGATTCAAAATCCAAAATTATACAACGCTGTATAGGGACTGGAGGTTCAATACTGGGTATAAAGGTTCCTGAGTTTTATGGCGTTTTGGTTGAGGACACAGAGTTTGCAAATGACCTCGCGAAAAGTGTAGAAGAGAAATTTGGGGTAAGAGGATATATCTCCACAGATGAATTGCCTGCGTATGGTATTTCAAAGAAAGAGAAGGAAGAGATAGAGAAGTCTTTTGAAGTTGAAGGAGAAGATGTTGTAATCTTTGTCGCCACTGAAAGAGAAAAAGGAGAAGATGCATTAAGGTTCATAGTAAATGAAATCGAGGAATACAAAGAGATTAGATAACATTAATACCCCTCTTGTATAGTTCGTACTGTATCGGAATGAGCATGAATACCAGTCTAAAGTCGTTGCGATCTAGGTTTTTTACCTTTTCCTTTACTTTTTTTATCTCATTATCTCCGATGTAACCTACAGTTGATAGTACCAAGGACTTGTAGATTTCTTCCACCTTTAACTTCCTAGCATATGTATCCATTAGTATGGTAGAAAATTTATCAGTCTCTGAAAATTCAATCAATGGAGTTATTATTTGAGCAAAATCACCCTCTCTGGCATTTATTCTAACAAAATTTTTCGCAAATGTTGGATAAATGTTATCCAATTTCTCACAGAGTTGATTGAAATCTTCCTCTTCTATAATTTTTTTCTTAAATGCTTCTTCTAAAAATATTCTTGCAGTAAAAAAGAAAGATCTTATGCTTTGTTCTAATTCATCGTCCATTTTTGCTCCCTTTTAAATATTTCAACAATTATTTCGCCATATTTATAATTAAGTTGTGGGCAATTTTATTCATGAAAAAAAGATACATACTTATAGGTTTTTCGGTAATAATACTTCTAATTTCTACGAGTATTGCAGAGACCGAGGAACGTATTAACGTACAATTTTTACCTGATGAATCTACGGTAAAAAGGTTTAAATTCATTGAAAATTACTCCCTCAACACTTTGTTAGTCATAGGAAGCAAATCTCCAGTTCAAGATGTCCTGAGTGCATGCGACATTGCAAGTGCATTGGGATCCTTAACTATGCCTTACGTCGAAACGGTCTATCCTGAAGAATCTGTAGAGTTTGCGAGCATTAGGATAACTTTGGTAAAGACAGAAATTACCAAGGAAATATCATTGTTAAAAAAACCTATATCAAGACTAGACATAGAATTAACTCCTGGAGATTTTGAAAATTACAACTTATTACTTGTAGGAGGTCCCAAGGTAAATCTTCTAGTTCATGAATTGCAGGAAGAGGGAAAACTACCTTTTAACATAACTGCTGAGAGGCCAGGACCCGGTAAAGGCTACGTTATGTCCATAGTAGATCCATACGGAACAGGGAAAGACATTCTAATCGTGGCAGGAAGCGATAGAGAAGGCACGAGAGAGGCTTCGCTTGCTTTGTTTGATCTCATTTTGGAAAACTAAATGCGCATATCAATTGCATATTTTATGTGCAAAATATCTTCCGCTCTTTTTTCATTTAATCTAGGCTCAACTTTCTGGAGGAGTTTAAAACCGAGACGATCAATCCACACAGGATCTGTTCCCCCCATCATGTATCCTAAATCTCTTTTTATTCCTCCATGCCTTCTTTCTTGAGCACCTATCAAAACGCTTACCGCATCTAATATGTAAAAATTAGCTTTTCTTATGAGATTTAACTCAGCTATAGATTTATGAATATCTTTTAATCTCATGTGCATCTTTATTCTCTCTAATCTTGGCAAAAAACCAAAATGATTCTTTAACGCTCCAGTTATGCCGCAGGCACGATGGGCCTTTAAAACAGGGAGGGATATTATATAATCTGTCTCAAGTAAGATCTTGAAAACCCTAATAGAATATTTCTCAGGTTTAATTGTCCTCTCTTTATATAAATTCAAAAGTTTTATATCATATCTTTCACATACTTCGTTTAAAATATGTTCTTTTATTACTTTATCCGAATTTCTTGCATCTACTGCTGGAGCATCCCCTACAATAATATCATTATCTTCTAATTCTTTTATAACAGTTTCTAAAATTGAAGGATGAGTTGTGGTTGGATAATCTTCATATGATACTATATTTGGTTTAATAAATACTTTCTTATCTTTTATTTCTCCACTAAATTTATCAATAATCATTTTAACGAATTTTTCTCTATCACGGGTCTTTTCGCATATAAGGGTCATCGAAATCCCTTTAAAGTCTGTAAAATATGATTATTGTATGCTCATCATAGAAAAAGATCTCTGCAAAGGATGCCACATATGCGTAGAATTTTGTCCTAGAGGCGTTTTAAAGATATCTGATAAACTAAATAGGATAGGATATTTTTACGCTACTGTAAAGGATAAAGAAAAATGCAATAAATGTGGACTATGCGAAAATTATTGTCCAGATTTTGCAATAAGTGTTGAGGAGAATGACTGAGATGAGATTCATCCAGGGAAACACCGCTTGTGCAGAAGCATCTCTGCTGGCAGGATGCAGATTTTTCGCTGGCTATCCTATAACCCCGTCCACAGAAATAATGGAAAGGCTAGCAATAAGAATGCCTGAATTGGAGGGCGTCTTCATCCAGATGGAAGACGAAATAGGGAGCATAATGTCTGTCATTGGGGCTTCATGGGCAGGAAAGAAGGCTATGACTGCTACTTCAGGCCCAGGACTCAGCCTTATGCAAGAGGGCATAAGTTACGCGTGTATGACCGAAACCCCGTGTGTAATTGTAGATGTGCAACGTGGAGGCCCAGCAACCGGAATGCCCACATTACCTTCTCAATCCGATGTAATGGCATCAAGATTCGGAGGACACGGAGACTATGAGATAATCGCATACTCTCCTTCCAGCGTTCAAGAGATGTTTGATTTTACAGTCAAAAGTTTCAACATGGCTGAAAAATATAGAGTACCATGTATTCTTCTCTCGGATGCTATCGTAGCGCATTTGAGAGAAAAGATAATAATGCCGACCGAAGTAGAAGTTTATGAAAGAAAGGAGCCAAAAAAAGGTGAAAATTATTTTTTGCCCGGAAAAAATCTAGTTCCAAAGATGCCCACATTTGGAAAAGGGTTCAAAGCACACATTACAGGTTTAACTCATGATGAGGAAGGATTTCCTGCTCCCTCAGATATTGAGGTTCACCAGAATCTTATTCAAAGGTTGAAAGACAAAATAAAGAAAAATATTGATGACATTTCAGATATCGATATTATCAACGAGGACGCCGACGTGTTTTTACTTTCCTATGGATCTGTGGCGAGATCTTGTCTTCAAGCATTGAAAGAAAAAAACGGTTCTAATATGGGTATGATAAGATTAAAAAGCATTTGGCCTTTTCATTACGAAAAGATCTCAGATATCTTGGAAGGTAAGAAGGTTTTGGTCGTGGAGATGAATCTTGGGCAGATTTATGATATTATAAAATTAATCTCTAAAAAAACGAGTTTGTTGAGTTGTTTTGGAGATTTACCACGTCCTGATGATATACTTAAAAAAGTTAGGAGTATTTGAGATGTATTCAGACTTAATAAGAAGTGATAGGCTCCCGCACATATGGTGCAGGGGTTGTGGTATAGGGACTGTGTTGAAGTGTTTGTTGAGGGCGATCTCGGATAGAGATTCAGATAAGACAGTTTTAGTTTCTGGAATCGGATGTACCGGAAGAACGGGTGGATACGTATTCGCTGATTCCATCCATACTCCTCATGGAAGAGCCATACCTATTGCAACTGGAATTAAGTTATCAAATCCTGAGTTAGATGTAATCGTATTCTCTGGCGACGGGGACTTGGCAGCAATAGGAGGAAATCACCTGATACATGCTGCAAGGAAGAATATAGACGTCACCTGTATTTGCATTAACAACGGAATCTTTGCTATGACGGGGGGTCAAATGGCTCCAACGACCCCAAGTGGGGCGATAACTAAGACAACACCCTACGGAAATACTGCGGCCGAATTTGACATGGTAAAATTGGTGGATGCAGCAGGGGCAAATTACGTTGCGAGATGGACTACTTATCACGCAAACGATATAACAAAATCAATAAAAAAAGCCTTAGATAAAGAAGGATTTAGATTTATAGAAGTTTTAACTCAATGTCCCACGGTATTTGGAGTTTATAACTTAATGCCAGAGGGTTATGAAGCGATGAAGTGGTTCAGAGAAAACTCAGTAAGGAAAGAGAAGATTAAAGAGATGGAAGAAGAAAAGCCATTCTTAGGGCTAGAAGAAAGGATAATCATAGGAGAGTTCGCTGATAGAGATAGACACGGTTTAGTTAGAGAGTTTAGAGAGAGGATTCAAATGCTGAGGTGGATGGAGATTGCAAAAAAAAGAGGTTAAATTTTCAGGCATAGGTGGACAGGGTATAATACTCATGGCATTACTTTATGCAAGAAGCGCATCTTTCAAGGGATTCTACGTATCTCAGACCCCAAGTTATGGAGCAGAAAAAAGAGGAACTTTCTCTCAAGCGGATGTAATCATATCAGAGACCAATATAGTCTATCCAAAGGCTCGAGAATTAGACCTCTATGTTTCAATGCACCAAGAAGAATTTGAAAAAAATCTAATACTCTTAAAGGAAGATGGAATTTTATTTGTAGATGAAGATCTTGTTTTTACAGACGAAAATGCATACAAGGTTCCTTCGACAAATCTCGCCCACAAAGTAGGAAACAAAATGGTGGCAAACGTAATAATGCTAGGTGCTGTCTCCGTTATAGATAATATCGTGGATGAAAGTGTGTTAAAAAAGGCTATATATGAGACTCTTCCCGAGGCATTTATAGATATTAATCTGAAGGCCTTAAGAGAAGGGGTTAAATATGCAAAAGAATTTCTGAGGGGGTGATGAGTTGCCTGTCTTTTATGTAGAGAAAGAAAATTACAAAAAAGTTAAATCAATAGTGGAGAAGGATCCTTTCGTTAGGCATACCGTCTATCTAAAGGAGGCGAAGACGTTAGGGTTGGATAAAACTGGATACTATCTATACTTGACGGCTCCCACTAAGATAATTGAGGAGGCTAAAGAGAAACTTAAAGAACTAGCGAATCTTGTTGAAGAAGAAGAGAGTAATAAGGTCATAGAAGCAATTAAAGGTGAGGAAGAAAAGGTTGAAGAAGGTGTAGGATTTCTATTTGGCGATTGATATGGATTTAGATAATTTTCAGAAGAGAATGAATGAAATATTTGGTGATTTTGATAGAGAGAGTGGCCCATTTTTTCTAACTACTGTTTTGATGAGTGAGATAGGAGAACTGGCAGATGCCATTAAAAAAGACGAAAAGAAGGCAATAGAAGAAGAATTAGCAGATATAATTTTCTCTACAGTGGCAATCGCAAATTTATACCAAATAAGAGTGTCTGAGAAGTTAAAGGAAAAATATTTGGAAAGGAATGTTAAAGAGATTGTTGAAGGTTGGGGAGAACCACATATAAAGAATAGACTAAATAAATTTAGGAATAGATTTTAAGTTTCTTAAGAAGGAAGATGACATCATGAAACTTTCTGATCTTAGATTGTGGAAGAAAGGCCTGATAATCGGTCTATTAATCGGAATCTTAGCGTCTTCTGCTTGTTCATTGGTGGCTAAATCAAATCCTTCGCAATATCTGGGTCCTACTGTGACCTTCTTTTATCTCCCTGTTTATCCTATCACAGTTTTATTCCTCTTTGGTTTATTTTATCCTGTTTTATTGATAATAGGGGAATCGCATATCGAAATTCTGACTTTTTGGTTTTTCATAGTTTCTGTGTTTAGTTGGGCGGTAGGCGGAGTTATTTATGCCTACATATTCTCCTACACCCGAAAGTTAATTAGAAAATTTATTTGAGCATAACATTATTTGTGAAAAGTCAGGTGCGGCCGCCGGGATTCGAACCCGGGTCATTGGCTTGGAAGGCCAAAGTCCTAACCACTAGACTACGGCCGCTCAAAACTTGGTCTTACATCAAAGATTTATATATTTATTGTTTAAGTACTCTTTCAATCTAAGATTTACTTCCTTCTCAGTTGGTATTTTTGAGCATCCAAGACCTTCTAAAATTAAGGATGCTGAGGAAGAGGCGAATAATCCACATTTTTCTATATCTTCCCCTTTAATAAACTTATAAAGAAAACCCGCGATATAAGCGTCTCCCGCCCCGGTTGGATCCACAACTTCTTTGGGTGGTATAACCGGAATGTCTATCCTTTTTTTCTCATAAATTGTAGATCCTTTTTCGCCCTTTGTTACAATAATTATATCACAATATTTTTTCATCTTTTCAATTGCATATTCCTCATATTCAGAAATATTAATCAATTCCTCAGAACTTATTTTTATTAAATCGATGTATTTTAGAAATAAATCCATATCTTCCCATTTTTTCGGTAATACTAAATTATTTTTGATTTTTCTAAAGAATCCTTGTGGATCTAAAGATAAGAATTTTTGCTTTAATTCTTGAATTATTTCAAGTGAAATCTCGTCTAATACCGAACCTAAATGAAAATAATCTGTTTCTTTATATTTCTCAGGCACATCATCGGTGGTAATGCTGGTACATTTGTTTATAACCCTCTGAGTCCTTCTAGAATCGATACCATAGGAATTCACGAATGTGGTTGTATGCTCATTCCTTTTCACACCATCAACATCTATACCGCGGGAGATAAATTCATCAAGTTTGAAGTCTCTTCCAACTTTAGAAACAATTCCACATTTTAAACCGAGATTTGAAGCACAAAAAGATCCATATGTTACAGATCCCCCTATGCTGTAATTCCTTTCGTTTTTAATTTCTAAGATATCATCGGTAATGTGTCCGCAGAATATGATATTTAAGTTCATGAATATTAATGATGTTTTTTCTTCCTTATAAAATCTTAGAATCAAAATTAATATATATCTAAAAGTCGCATAAGAGAATGGAGGTGAAATATTTGTTTGAAGAGAGAGAAATTAAACGTTTCGGCATTTTTTCAGTATTCAAGATTTCTTTCGTTCTTTATTTCGTTATCTTCTTGATTTTTGGTATAATTGGGGCAGTTATATTGGCTTTCGGACCAGGCGGTGCAATTGTGCCTCCCGTTTATCAACAGTTTGGTGGATTGCCAACAGGAGGAGGAGCCACGACCTTTGCCATAGGAGTGGCTGCAACCCTAATCGGTTCTGTTATATACGGGGTTTTTGGAGGCATAATACTCGCGATAATGGCTTTGGTCTATAACATAATCGCTTCCATAGTAGGCGGGGTAAAAATAAGGTTAGGATGATCTTTTCCTCTCGATAAAAAAAATTAAATAATCTTTGAGTTACCTTGAACTCGGGAATAAATGAAAGGCAGAGAAAATCTATTGTTAGACTGGCTTACTGGCTTAGTATCTGTAATAGAAGAATTTCGTGGGAAAGATGTCTCATTTTTAATGAGAAAAACTGGAGAGAACACAGCAAAGTTGTTGATTGAAAGGAGGTGCCCTAAAGACCTCAAAGAATTAATTGAAGAAGATGTGATGGCCAAACACGATATGAAATTTAAAATAGAAGAAAAAGGCAATAGGATTATAATCAGAATGTTTGAGTGTCCATTCAACAAAAAAAGCCCTAATAAACTTTTTTGTCACTTTACAGACTCTTACTGGGGAGAGATAGGAAGGCACTATGACCTAGAGGTTGAAGTTAAAAAAAGAATAGCGGACGGAGAAGATTATTGTGAGTTGGTACTAAAGTCGATGAGTTAGTAGGGACATCTTTTTTAAAAATTAGAAAGAGTGTGTAGTTAATTAATTAAAATTAAATTTCGTTATCAATCTATAAACTCTATGTCAAATCTTTTTCTGAATCTATCCAGTATGATAATGGTTTTTTTACCTAAAATTCCTAAAAAAACAGCATTTCCTGTTGCATGTAACGTATCAAACCAGAGACTATTGATTTGGACGACCATGAATGTTTTTACTGTTAAGGGATAGATAAAGGCAATCCAGTACCAAAGATTCATCATACATCCAAAGAGATAGCCCCAAAATACGCCAAAGGCTATTAATTTCTTCTTTGAAAAATTAAATCCTAACTTACGAACAAATCCGCTTGAAACTCCTACCACACCCCACATTATCATTTGAAAAAAAGTCCAAGGACCGTGTCCTAAGAAAATATTTGAAACCATTACAGTTATAAATGCAACCATAAACCCCGCTGTAGGTCCAAAAACGTATCCGGAGCAAATAATAATGTAGGTGGATGGCTGGATACCGGGAACAGCGGAAAAAAGTACCCTAGAAACAGATGAAAGAGTCCCTAACATAGATATAATAGCTATTTGCTTAGAATTCGTGGAATGTTCTTCAAATTTAAACAAAAAAGCTACTATGGCTAAAAAAGATAAAATAAGTATGGCTAAACCCCAATTTACCTTAAGCACATCATACCCAAATAAGGGTGTAGCAGAACAAAGAATGGCAAAAAGGATTAATGATGCAAAAAAGACATAATATCTTTTAATTTTCATGGTAAAACACTCAAAACATCATCTACAGTCAATAAGTCTTCTGGAACATTGTATTTTTTAAAAGATTGAACCAATCGATTTATCTGGGGAGAAAACAATAATGCTTCTGACAAAACAGCTCTTTTAGGTCCATCTATCAGTATCCTCCCTTCACTTAATAAAACAACCCTATCAACATGTCTCGCTACAGTTTCGACATCATGGCTCACCAGGATCACCGTGTTACCGCTGAGCCTATATTCATTCAAAAAGGTCATCAACTCTTGTTTAAGCCTGTATTCTAGGCCTCTGGTGGGCTCGTCTAAAACCAGTATCTTAGGCTCGGCTACAATGACGGATGCCAAGGCTATCCTCTGCCTTTCACCACCGCTTAAATTACGCGAATATTGATCCCTTAACTCAGTAAGATGAAATCTTTCCAAAACACTATCAACCCTACAAGATACTTCGTCCTTAGAATATCCAAGATTCTTAAGGACAAAAGAGACTTCCTCCTCGACCGTGTCAGCGAAGAGATGCATGTTAGGATTCTGAAAGACATACCCTACCTTTTTGGCTAATTCTGCGACTGTTGCTTTATCAATTGATTTTCTATATATTCTAACCCTTCCTTTTGTAGGCCTCAACAAACCATTCAAGTGTTTCACCAAGGTTGTCTTACCAGAGGCATTACGCCCCATGATCGCCAAGAATTCCCCATCGTAAATCCTTAAATTCACGTTTTTCAGGGCGATGTTTCCATTAGGATAAACATGCCAAAGATTTTCAATATTAATTATTTCTTTATCTCTTTTCAAAACTTCTTTCTTAAAAAAAGCAACATTTGAATTTATAAAAAGTCTATTCAGAATAAATCTGGCTTCTTTCACTGTTAAAGGCATCTCTTCAATTTCAATACCCCTATTATTTAATCTTTGAACCAACTCAACAATAGGGGGCAGGCCTACACCCATTTTTCTAATTGTTTCATTAGCAAGGAGTTCTCTTGGAGAACCGTCTGCAATTATTCTTCCTTCATCCATTAATATCATTCTATCAACCCAGTGAGCTACCCTGTCCAACCTATGTTCAATCAGTATGACGGTAATACCAAGTTCGTCGTTCAATCTTTCAATTAATCTGAGAACATCTTCAGCCCCTTTAGGATCCAGTTCTGATGTGGGCTCGTCTAAAGCTAGAACTTCTGGACGGAGAGCCAATACAGAGGCTATGGCAACTTTCTGTTTTTCTCCTCCCGAAAGCTCGTGAGGAGCTTTAAAACGCAGATGAGCTATTTCTGCGGTATCTAAAGACTCTTCGACTCTTTTTAATATTACATCTCTCGGATATCCTAAGTTTTCTAAGCCGAATGCTATCTCTCTCTCAATGTCCATGGTCACGAGTTGATTCTCTGGATCTTGAAAGACCATGCCAATTGATTCTGCAAGTTCTTTGGTAGAATGCTTCATCACATCTTTGCCTTGAACGTCTATCTTTCCTTTAATCCTCCCACCGTAAAAATGAGGTATCAATCCATTTAGACATCGAGCTAAACTCGATTTTCCACTTCCAGAAGGTCCTGTTATAAGAATAAATTCTCCATCCTCAATATCCAAATTTACATCTACTAAAGCAGGTTTATCGGCTTCTGCATAATAAAAAGTTAGATTTTCTACCTTAATCAAGAAAAACCCCCCCTCTCAAAAAAGGAAGAAGAATTACCATAGATAACAAGAAAGCAAGGCATAATAGAAACGAGAATTCAT
>CAYFZR010000025.1:0-7202 GCA_964347835.1 uncultured archaeon | reverse complement strand
GTTGTTTATAGTTGGAAGATCTTTTACATACGCTTTGTTTGGAGCCTTGTCTGCTTTTATTGGGTTTTACCTACAATCCATCCTCCGAACATTTCTGTATCCCTTGGTCGGGGTGGTTTTGATTCTGGCCGGATTATGGTTCTTAAAGATCATAAACTTCAATTATGCCTTTTGTACCTCAAAGATAGAAAGATTAGTAAAGAAACTAACAGACAAAGGATTCTTGGGTGCCTTACTGCTTGGAGTCCTGTTTGGACTCATTATCTATCCTTGCTCTACTCCTGTTTTAATAGGGATTCTAGCCTTAGCATCTACTAAAACAACTGCCTTACAAGGCGGTCTTCTTCTTCTCGTCTATGGTTTCGGGCTGGGTTTACCAATCCCGTTTATAACAGGGGCAATAGGTAAAACTAACGTTATGTTGAAAACGAGAGGGCATGCGGTCTTTGAAAGGTTTGGGGGAATTCTTTTGATTTCTCTCGGTCTATATCTCATAATTCCTCTATTAATCGGGTGAATTTAATGGAAAAAACAGGATGTACATGTATAAGTGATCTTTTAAGAGTCTCAAAAAAGCAAAAGTCCCTTCTTAGCAAGATTAAATGTAAAGGATGTGGAAAAGATTTTTTGACGAATAGAGATTCTGAGTACTGTTTCGATTGTGAGAAGAAAATTAAACAAGATTAATAAAAACCGTTCTTAAGTTGAGTATACGGAAGATTCTTCATCCAGCCATCAATAGATTTTTATATTAGGAACTATAAATATTAGTATACACTAATATTTGATACAGGGCGAAAAAAATGGGAGAAGACGAATTTGAGCATGTATTTAGCAAAGTAGGATACGGCATGCATGGGGCGAGATGCAGAGCTATCGATTCGAGTATTAGAAGAGAGATTTTGACAGAACTTCACGAAAAAAAAGTCATGAGTTTAGATGAGATGAAAAATAGGTTTAATATGAACGATTTTGGATTGAAACATCATTTGGGTATTCTGGCTCTCGCCGGCTTTGTTAAATTCGATGATAAAGAATGCCGTATTACAAAGACAGGAGAAGAAATAAACTACGAGTACTGGGAGATGTGGAAGTTAGAGTCAAAATAAAATACGATTAAATTTACTATTCTGTTAAAATGGAGATTGCCTCGCTCAAACAAACGTTAGTACATAGAGTGCATCCATTTGCGCATTTCTCTGGATTTGCTACTTTCACTAAATTTTTAGCGCTGTCAAGTTCAAAGACTCCGTTAGGACATAAATCTATGCAACTTCCACATCCTGTACAGCCTGCTTCATCTATTACTGGATATTGAGACAATTTAATACCCTTTCACCATTTTAAAATTTTAACGTATTGATCATATAATTTATGAAATTCTCTTTAAAAAAAGTATCAATTCCCTAAGATTAATAAAGAAAATCTCAATAATTAGAACTGATGAGGAAAATACCTCAAAAAATAAGGGAAATAACTATTGGAGAAGTCGTACCATGTCCTGCTGACCCAAAGAGTCTTAGAGTCTTTGCCAAATATGATAAAAACCTAGAAGAGATTCTACCATATCTCTGCGCGATGTTCCCAAGGTCTAGATTTCTTGAAAGGTTAAATATGGTGAGAATCGATAAAGGCAAGCATTCCATTTACATTTTCGAGAAGGGAAAGATGGTTATCACCCAGGTCAAGGATGAAAAAGAACTTATTGAAATAATAAACATGCTTTTAGATAAAATCGATGAGGCAAAAAAGGCTCTTTTATCTGGCAGGGTTGTAAAAATACCCGATCGTAGAGTCATAGGACCCATGGATATATACCCTTACCTTCCAAGGACGAACTGCGGGGAATGCGGAGTTTCGTCTTGTTTCGCATTTGGAATTAAATTGTTGGCAGATGAGGCTTCCCTTGAAGAATGTAAGAGCCTTGATTATTTATCTATGGAAAAGATAAAGCAATTGATCAGCTGAATTTTAAGCTTCAGGCTTACGTCACTATTTAGCAAAACATCACGATATTTCCCACGTTGGAACACAAACGCCTTGGACTTCTTTGCATTTTGTTACTAAAACTGGAACTCTAGACTCTCTTACTACCTTCGAGGTGGTGCTTCCCACCAATATTTCTTTAACCAAACTCTTACCAAGTGCTCCAATCACAATTATTGAGATCTCCTCGTCCTCTGCGATCTTTAGTATCTCTTTAGAAGCAATACCTGTATGGACGTGGATATATGATTTAATCCCTTCCTTTTCCAGTTCTTCTCTTATTTTTTCAAGTTTTTCCTTTGCCTCTCTCCTAAAATTCTCAATCTCTTCGAGAGTTTCGCCTTTTTCAACCACGTGAATAAGAACAACTTCTGATATTCCAATCTTCAATCTTTTTATTAATTCTAAAGGTATTCCGGAACAATCAGAGAAATCAGTAGGATACATAACTTTTCTAAACATTATTCGACATGCTTCAATCACTTTTTCCCCATAACGATCTATGACACGGCTTTTGATAATTAAAACAGGGGGCCTGCCGTGTCTTAAGACCTCTCCAGAGACACTACCAATAAAAGCCTCTCTAAGCAAACCCTTTCCACGTGCGCCAATCATAATCAAGGACACGTTCTCTTCATCAGCAACCTTTATAATCCCCCACGAGGGCACTTCTACGGATACACGAGTCTTTACACGAAAGCCCATTTTCTCCAGTTCTTTTTTCATCTTATTTACTTTTTCTTCGGCTTTCTTAACAAAGGTCTCTTCTCTGTACGGATGCATGATCTCTTTAGGATCAATGACATGGAGAAGCACTATCTCTCCAACTCCCAAATATTTTAATTCTCCAGTACACTCAATCATTTTTTGTGCATACTCAGAGAAATCAGTGGGATAGAGAATCTTTTCGAACATCTTCTTTTATTCCTCCTTTTTATTTTCATCCAACACTTTTTCTGGAAAAATTTCTTTAATCAGTTTCTTAATTAGACTATTTCCCCACTATAACTCACCTTCTATGAAAATATATGTCTCGTTCTTCTTGCTATAGCCACTAGAAGGAGCATTATGGGTACCTCCTCCATGACACCGACTACGGGAACTAAAGCAGCAGGCGATGTAACTCCGAAAAGGGTCACAGTAACAGCTACTGCAAACTCAAAGAAGTTACTGGCTGCTATCATGGCTGCAGGTGCAGCTATTTCGTAGTTTATCCCTAAAATTTTAGCTAGACTGTATCCGAATCCAAATATGAAGAGGGTCTGTATAGTGAGAGGAACAATTATGAGTAATATGTGACCAGGCTCGCTTATTATAGTATTTCCCTGATAGCAGAATATTATTATCAAAGTGAGAAGTAAAGCAACAATTGTAATGATCCGGAACCTCGCAAGAAGCACTCTTTCAAACCATTCTACACTTTTTCTTGCCAGAAGGTATCCTCTAGAAAAATGAGCTAATAATAATGGTATCCCTACAAATAACGTCACGGAGAGAACCATTGTCTTGTAAGGGATTGGAATTTCGCTGAGCCCTAAAAGGAATACTACTATCGGTGTGTAAAAGACCAACATTAGAAGGTCATCCACTGCTACTTGAAGGAGGGTGAAGTTAGGATCTCCCCTGGCAAGATAGCTCCAAACAAAGACCATCGCTGTACATGGAACGGAACCAAGGATTACAGCGCCAGCTAAATACCCTCTACCTACGTCTGGTGGAATAAAAGATCTAAAAATTACCATAAAGAAAATCCATGAAAAGAAAAACATCGACCAGGGTTTTATACCCCAGTTTAAAAAAGAAGTCATGATAACGGGTTTTGGATGCTTAACTATTCCATGGACTTCTCTAAAATCTATTTGGATCATCATGGGATATATCATAAGCCAAAGCAGTACTGCAATGGGTATGGAAATATGCGCGTACTCAAGTTTACTCAATATGAAAGGAACACCTGGGAAAAACCAGCCTATTAAAGTACCTATCGCTATGCAAATAAGAACCCAAATCGTCAGATACTTTTCAAAAAATCCTAGCGCGTCTGTTACCTCTGCATTTTCAACCATCGCGGATCGCTTATCCAATTTATTAGTATAGACTTATATAAGTTTTGGATGGGTTTTTAAATTTTGGCAAATGGAGAGCAAGGTGTTTCGAGGTAAGATCAGATACAGCTAAATGGAAAATTAAAATACGAAAGACGATACTCTCTTTACATGCGGGGCTATAGCGCGGAAAAGATTGCGAGTTTCATATTGGAGTCCATGGGTTATAGCGTTTTAGAAAAAAATGTTCCAGTATCGGTTGATGATGTAGAAGTAAGTGAAGTGGACTTTATTGTAGAGAAAGATGGTGAAATTTTCGCTGTTGAATCAAAATCTGGATACGCAAACGTTTCCGATATCAGACAGGCATACTCCAACGCTAAGTTATTCGGCAAAAAACCCATGATCGTATGTAAGGACTTCTCAGATATTCAAGCGGAATCTTTAGCCAAAGAGTTCGATGTGAAGGTTATAAGATACTCAAAAATGTTCCTCGTAGAACCAGAAGAGATCTATAACATACTCAGAAAGATAATTTTGGATGTAATTGACGAATACGGTCTTTTGAGAAGACCTTTATTTTTGAAAGAAGAAGAAAAACGGCACTTAGAAAATATAGTTTCGGTTGAAAAACCCGACGATATTGAGAACTTAGGAGAAGTCTTGAATTATTTGCGCAAAGAAGGTGTTTTACCGTCGAGAAGTTTAAAATTTGTTGAAATAAAAAGAATTGCAAGAGCACTTCTGGACGAAAACAAGTTCTATGAAAAACTCGAAAAGATAGAGAAAAAAATTGACGAATTGGAACGTGGCTCGTTCCATCCGCAATGAACTTTTAAAAAAAGTTCAATCAAAAGCAACGTGGCTCGTTGCATCCGCAATATTATCTAAAATTATCTTATAACGGCACAAGAGAGTCTTTTTCTAATCTAAATTTTATATGGGGGTTTAGAAAGGGGGTGGTTACCCCCTTCTATGGGGGTTTAGAAAGGGGGTGGTTACCCCCTTCTAACGTGGCTCGCTACACCCGCACTATTACCAGAAATTATTTTATTACCGAGACAGGAGAAATATTTTTAATATTTTAACAAAGTGTTGAATTCCGAAGGCAAACATCATCAATTCGGCATAAACTACATAAAAATAATTGTTTTTATACTCTTCAGGATTTTCCATTTTTCCAATAAACAATCTTTAAAAGTATATATTACAGAAATTTTAACGTTGATCAAGGATAAAAAAAGGAATGATTGTGTTATGAAAGATGACAAACCCAATAATATAGCCCAAAGAGTAATTGGAAAATCAATGATGGAAGAAGATTTCTTAGTAAAGTATAATGAAGATCCGGATAACGCAATTCTTGAAATAGACTCTACCCTGACAAAAGATGATATTAAAAAAGTCAAGGATAAGGTTGAACAATTTACTTCGCCGGTTGTTGGTTTCTCGAAAGAAGACCTTAAAAAGTATTTTGATGAAGTGATAGATAGTATTTCAAAAAGTTACAAACGAATAATGAATATTTCACAATTGTTAGTCGGATTGGGTTTGGTCCTTGTATTTCTAGTAATAATCATTGATATATTGCATTTACTTGGTAAAATAGACTTAAAATCCATGGCCGCCTCTACCATAATTCTTGGAAGCCTGGGATTGACAACGATTATAACTCAATTTGTGAAATTTCCTTTGGATAAAATTCAGAATAGTATCGGGAACCTTGTACAAATTCAATTAATATTCATCACTACTTTAAACCAATTAGAGGATATGAGGAGGTTGGGGTTTCGCGCAGACCTTAAAACTGCTATGCAAATCAATAAGGAATACAGAGAAATTTTATCAGACGCAGTAGCTAAAATTGAGGAATATACTGAAGAACATCCAAAAAAGCCAGAAAAAACCAAAAATAATAAAGATGTATGAAGACTTTTCGAAATTAAGTTATAAGAAAGGACTTACAGCGAGTTTGGGCAATCTAAATCGATAAGTATCCCTAAAAGAAGACAAAATTTGCACTTAGAGATAGGGAAGCTTAGTGTGTTTACTTTCCATGTATTCCTCTGCAAGTTCAACAGCTTCTTCTACCTTTTTAGAGTAAGAAGGATCTATCGAAGAAAAAATGTCAGCAAATCCTTTAAGTCCGTTACTAGTTTTCTCCATGTAAACGTTGCTGATGCCAGCTCTATAATATCTATCTCTTTTTTCCCACGGGTCGTAAATAATAATTCTTTGAAGATGGTCAGCATTGTCAAGTGGGCTTTCGAAGGTATATATATCAAAATCAGGATCGTTATAAGGATAGTGTTGCTTCTCATTCCAAGCACTACCATCGATCCACGATCCATCAGACAACTGTAGATCTATTATCTTATCAACAATTTCTTTAGACAAAGACATAGAAACAAGAATTCTTTTTACAGCTTCTATAGCAATTATCCAGCGCAACCAACTTGGTAAATCTTGGGTATAAAGTTTAATTCCAATAATAATAGCAAGAGACATACCAGCTAGGGCATTTGGAGAAGAAAAAGGTTGTTCAATAGAGGTTTTCTTGTATCTATCTCTAATTTCTCTAGCTATGAGGAATATTCTGTTCGCAATACCTGACTTGAGTCTTTTAGCATTTTTTGGAGGCTCCTCACCAATAACTTCACAGCCTTTAATCAATGCGTACATTGAGGCTCCGCCCCAAAAGTAAGGATTTCCCTCGTATAACTTCCATCCGGTTTGATTTCCCAATTCAAAAATCAAATATAAGTTTTCTAAGATAAATTCTTTTAATTTAGACTTTAAATTTTGATCTAATACATCTTTATAATTCTCAAAGTATTTTATTAGAAAATAAGTATCGTTTAAAAGGTATTTATACTCCAAATTGATACTGAGGAAACCTTTTTCATTAACAAAATTTTCTAGGTCATTTAATCGATTTATTGCCTTCCGAAGCTCATCATATAAAGGTATATTTTGATATCCGTCTAGAATAGACTTGTCAAATCTCTTCCTTTCCATATCGTCACCGAATCTTAATATGTTAAAGTTTGTGAATAAAGTTAAGCCCATATCCATATAGAAAGATTAATCCCGAATGGATAGAGGGATGGAAGAAACTGAGAGAAGAAGGATTATCTTATCAAAAGATTGCTATTCGATATGGAGTATCTC